>JALWRO010000021.1 GCA_027080605.1 Campylobacterales bacterium | reverse complement strand
GTATGAAACGCACCCGGCGTCATCTCGATCTCTTCTTTGGAAACCGCTTTTTTTGCCCGCTTCGCCGCTTCGATATTGGCAGCGTAATCACACCCCTCACAGATGACGATATCGTCTTCACCATTTTCGGCAAGCACCATGAACTCTTTGGAGCCGCTGCCGCCGATAGCGCCGCTGTCCGCTTCCACCGCGCGGTATGTCAGCCCCAGACGATCAAGAATTTTGCCGTATGTTTTTTCCATCAGCGCATATTCACGCTGCATATCTTCCACACTCTCATGAAAGCTGTAGCCATCCTCCATGATAAATTCACGTCCGCGCAGCAATCCATACCTCGGTCTCGCTTCGTCACGGAATTTGGTATTGATTTGATAGAGATGCAAAGGCAGCTGTTTGTAGCTTTTGACACGGTTGCGCACAAGATCCACCATCGCTTCTTCATGGGTTGGTCCCAGAACGAAGTCATTGTTTTTACGATCTTTGAAACGCAGCAGCTCTCTGCCGAATTTCTCCGATCTGCCGCTCTCTTTCCAGAGTTCGTAGGGTGTAATGAATCCCAGCAGCACCTCTTCACATCCGGCATTGTCCAGCTCTTCTTTGACAATCGCGCGAATCTTGTCGAGCACTATTTTTCCCAGCGGCAGATAGTTGTAAATACCGCTTCCGATCTGGGCAATAAAACCGCCTCTGACCAGATAAATATGGCTTGGTAAAACAGCGTCTTTGGGCGCTTCTTTGGTGGTTGGGGCAAAGAGTTTGCTTAGTCTCAATTTGACTCCTTTTTATATAGATCTTTTTGTATCTGATAATCACATTTGTAGGTATCGAGTGCCTTGCGCTGCCCCGCATTGAGATTGAAAAAGAGTTGTATCGACTGTACGACTGTATCCGCCTGCGGCTGCTCGGCAATATTTTTCAAAATGCCTGTCGGTTCATGTAAAAAAGTGTTAAAAGCCTGATGAATGATCTTTTCAATCTGTTTCTCATACTCTTTGGGGACATACCCTTTTTTAATAGCACGCTGCAACTCTTTGTGACTGCACTCCCGCGCTTTTTTGCGAATCTCTTTGATCATAGGATCGACGGAAAGCGTCTGAAGCCATTTGAAAAAATCTTCGGTGAATTTTCCGACAATGGCATACGCTTTTTGTGCATTTTGCTCCCGCAGCTGCAAATTTTGCTGCATAATACTCTTTAAATCATCCACCGCATAGACTGTCAGTTTATCGCACTGGCACTGCTCAATGTCGCGGGGAATGGCAATATCGAACCAATGTCGTTCAAACGTCGTCTCTTCGACCATACTTTTAGTGATAATCGGCTCGGACGCTCCTGTCGCGGAAAAGAGCAGACGGTAGTGGTTGACCAGCTTCGGAAGTTCAGAAAAGGGTTCCACCGTGACAGTCACCTGATCGATTCTTTTCGCCAGTTCAAGCGCTTTACCCATATCCCGGTTGACGAGAACAATATTTGCACCGGCATTGGCAAGGTGTTTGGCAGTCAGTTCACCCATCTCACCCGCACCTACTACCACGCCGGTATAACCACCCAGATTACCTCCGAAAATCTCTTTCGCCTTCGCGACGGCAACACTCGCCACGGAGATAGGATTTTTGGAAATATCGGTCGCATTGCGTACTGTCGCGGAACAGCGAAAGGCGTTGTGCATGACACGGGCTATCTTCTGCCCGCTGTAACCGTTTTCATAAGAGAAACTGAACGCATCTTTTACCTGACCGACAATCTGTGTCTCCCCCAGTACAAGGCTGTCGAGAGAAGATACAACGCTGAAAATATGGTGTATCGCCTGCCCGTCCGTGTAAATTTCACCTTTGCCCTCCAGCTCGTCACAGCAAACCTCTGTAACCTCGCAAATCTTTTCCAGAATCTGCTTTTTTAAATCGGTATGATCCTCGGTACTGACAAGAATTTCTACACGATTGCAGGTGGAAAGTATCAAAGCTTCATGAACTCCGGGAATGGAGAGTAAAGCATCATAAAATTTTTTACGCAGTTCGGTATCGGCAAACGACAATTTTTCTCTGGTCTCTATATTGGTATTTTTATGGGTAAAACTTGCGATGAGATAACGCATTAAAACTCTCTTTCTATCATATCCGTAATCACTTTTTCCAGTGCATGGTTCTTATCTGACGCAATTGCATCCAGCGCTTCTCTTCCCAATTCCTGAGCCAGAGCAATCGACTTCATGACGGCGCCGCTCTCCTGCATCTTCTGTTTGATCCAGAGGGCTTCACCTGTCTCCAGCTCTTTTCGGTAAAGCTGGATCAGCTTTTGACGGTCTGCATCGTTTAATGTCCGGTAAAGGTAAATATAGGGCAATGTCGTTTTCCCCTCTTTGAAATCCGCCAGTACAGGTTTACCCAGTTTTTCACTGTCCGATGTGATATCGAGCACATCATCGATAATCTGAAAAGCGAGTCCCAGATTTTTGCCGTAGAGTCCAAAAGCCGCACTCTCTTTACCTGCCAGCGCCGCTGCACTCGCCGCTGTCGCCTCGATCAATACCGCGGTTTTTTTATAGATCATATCAAAATATTTTTCTTCATTCAGCTGCAACGCTTTGGAATATTCCACATCCAGCAGTTCGCCGGCGGAGAGCTTTGTGACGGCATCGGCAATTTTTCGGGCGACAAAGGGTGAAAATGCGGTCAATTCGCAAAATGCTTTTGAATAGAGAATATCACCCAGCATGACGGCAGTTTTACTGTCATGTGTCGCATTGATAGAGGGAATACCCCGTCGGGTAGTGGCCTCATCGATGACATCGTCGTGCAGAAGACTTGCGGCGTGAATCAACTCGACAATAGCTGCAAGTTTGACAGATTCGGAAGCTTCAGGAGCGATTTTCAACACAAGTTTGGCACGCAGACGCTTTCCTTTCGGAATCTTTTCGTAGAGTGATCTGGCGTGGGTATCAACATCACTGACATACTCCAGCATGAGTGATTCGACGTTTTCTAACATAAGTACCTTTACTTTTCAGGTTTTTTGACTCTTATCTCCAGACGTTTTTCCGGATCCGCAAACTCTGTCAGCAATTTTGCACGCTTCGTTTTGGTATCGAAATCACTAAAACTCAGCAACATAAACGGTCGTTTGTCGAGACGTGGATAATCTCCTGTCAAAAAGAGTTTGATCGTATTTTTCCCATATCTGGTCTCCAGTATATACTGGGTTTTAAATCCTTCGTAATCTACCAGCAATACCAGTTCTTTGTTATGATAGAGAGTCCAGCGAAACCGCAAAACCCCTTCATGTCTGAACGTACGGGGATAATCTTTGATGATTTCCACCACTGCCGTCTGATCTTTTTTCAGCGTGAACAGATGAGTGAAATCAAAATTTTCCGTCCCGGCAGACAGCAGTGTCACCAGCACGGAAACTATGAGCAGTATCCTACTCATTTTTCGTTAAAATATCTCCCATTCCTTCAATAAAAAGGCTTGTCTGCTTCTCTTTGACTTTATCGGGATTTTCCCAGATATAGTTCTGGATAATCTGCATGATATCTTTCTCTTCGCCCATCATCTCTTCAAACAGCAACTCATACGCCGCCAGTTTTTCAAGATTTTTGGCAAGTTCATCTTCTACGAGATTTCGGTTCGCGTTGAAAATAATATCGAAATATTTTTTTCGGGGACTTCCTCCGAAGATATCGTCGTCGTCATCTAAAAACATACTGTCACCTTTTTGCTGAACTACACAAGCCGATACTACTCAGCCTGCTTATTAAGGGCAGATTATACCATTAGTTGCTAAAAAAATCGACAATCATCTCCCGTATAACGGCGACATCATCGACTCGGTTGACATTATCACGAAATTGTGAAGCGTTTGGGAAACTTTTCGAGTAGGTATGGACATGCTTGCGAAAAATAGTGGCGCCTTTTTCTCCGTAAAAGTCGATCATCGCATCGTAATGTTCCAGTACTATTTCCAGGATTTTCGACTTGTCGACATAGGTCTGGTTCGCTTTGATCTGGTAAAATATCCACGGGTTCCCGACAGCACCACGCCCAATCATAACACCGTCACATCCGGTTGCTTTACGCACTTCCCGCACACGCTCTACTGAAGTGATATCGCCGTTGGCAATCACCGGAATAGCAACTGCCTCCTTTGCACGGCGAATGGCATCGTAATCGACCGGCGCTTTGTATTTTCCTGCACGTGTCCGTCCGTGCAGTGTCAGAAAATCGGCACCCGCTTTTTCCACTGTTTTGGCGATCTCTTCGGGGATCTTCTCGGCAAACCCGAGTCTCGATTTGACAGAAGTATATTGCTTATTGGAATATGTTTTAATCGTCTCCACAACCCTTGCAAGCTGGTCGAGATCCTGCAGCAGCGATGAACCTGAGTTTTGGGAAACGACTTTGGGGACTGGACACCCGCAGTTAAGATCGATCCCGTCTATCCCCTCGATATCGTTTAAAATCTCCACAGTTTTCCGGGCGACCTCGACATCTCCTGTGGCAATCTGTACGATATAGGGGACTTCCAGCGGGGATTTTTCAAGCATTTTAAAAGATTTTTTGGAGTTGTGTACGAGGGCATTGGCGCTGATCATCTCCGAAAAGGTGAGATCAACACCGAATTTTTTCACGACATGCCGAAAAGGCAAATCGGTATACCCTGCCAGTGGAGCGAGTGCAACGAGATCTTTTTTGGAAAAGTCGATCAGTGCTTTTTTCACCGGCACTATTTGAAGAAAAGATCGGTATCGAAATTTTTGCCGCTGTCTTTGAGGAAGAGCAGATATTTAAATACCGGATACTCCTCTTCACTGGAGTTTTCAAGATACTCTCTGGCAGTATCCACCATCTGAAGCTCAAACAGCAGGTACAGGTACCCGTCGCCAGCTTCATGAGGAAATTCATGTGCCAGTTTTTCAAAGAGTAAAATCAGACGATCCGGGTTGAGTTTCCGTTTCAGTTTTTTCGCCAGCGCTATGAAATCTTCTTTCTTGAAATTGAGCTGACGAATATATGCAATAATGTCATCGTCACTCATTTCGATCGGATTTTCTTTGGCGCCGATACGGTCGATCAGTCTATCAAAAAGTTCTTTGGTCGGTTCGACTTCATATTTTTTGATTTCATCGAGTGACGCAAACTCCGCAAGTGACAGATGGGCTTTCTGACACAGCTTTTTATCGTCACATTTTTTCAAAATCGTTGTCGCATAGGTTTTGTCTTTTGCAAGTGCGTTTTCCGCATTTTTCAGTACGAGTGCGTTGTCAGAGAGAAGGTTGAACTTCGAGAGGTCAATCACTTCACCCTCTTTAACACGCTGTTTGGCTTCAAGTATATCCTGTATACCGTCATCATAGACACGGTGATGCGCGGAACGCTTCGGATCGATATTCAAAAGCGGCAAAATCGCACCGGGAAGTTTGAAGGCTTCGCTTTTGTACCCCTCGCCGCTCAACTGTTTTCCAAGCAGCGCACGTTTGGCGTTTTCGACAAATTTTTCACTGTCTTTTTTGATGGCTCTGAGTCTGCTGAACGTTACTGCACCGTAAAACATCAAATGTACGATTGTCATCAGATAGAGCAGAAATGCGGGAAGCATCACCCACACTGCAACCGGAAGTCTCAGTGTCACTCCCGCAATTGGCATGGCATAGTAATCACCGGTATAAGAGTAGATCCCTACTCCCATCGCTATTAAAAAAAGCGCGCCGAAAATGATATACTTTTTTAAGCCCATATGTATAGTCCTTCTATGATGATTTTTCTACTATCTCTCTGCATACTATACAATATTTCGCCTGTGGTTTGACTTGCAGTCTGGCGATACCGATGGGCTCCTCGCACATCTCACAGATTCCGTACGTTTTGTTCGAAATCTTAAAAAGAGCATAATCTATCTCTTTTAATTCATTCATCAGTTTGGAGCTGATTGTACGCTCTATTTCACTATCCGCGCTGATGGTTGCATGGTCTGCTTCATCACTGGCATCGGCACTTTTCAGTGACTGTATCTCTTTTTCACTGTCCTGTACGGTCTTTTGAATCTCTTCCTTACGCTGGTTCAGCATCGTTTCGAATTCTTTAAGTTGTTCTTCTGTCATATACGCTCCTTTATTGCCTGGCATCACTTGTGATACGGATGTTTGTGCAAAAGTGTCAATGCTCTGTATATCTGTTCGTAAAGCACGACTTTTGCTATTTTGTGACTTAAAGTCAATTTACTTAAACTTATAATTAAATCGCCTTTTTGCAAAAAGTCTTTTTCAAAACCGTATGCACCGCCAATAAAAAAATTTAAGTTTGTATTTATATCAAAACTTTTATAAAATTCAAAACTATCTAATATTTTTCCTTCAGGATGTAAAATAATATTATACCCTTTCATATAGGGTAAAAATGCCTGTGTATAGCTCTCCTGCGCACTCTTTGCATCTCTGTTCTGGGCAGAATTAATTTTCTTGTTAAAGATATTATGCTCCCGCATCGAAGCATATTTACCGATCATTTTTCGGAAGTGATCACCTATGGCTGCATACTCGTCACGGGACTGTTTTTCGATGGTATAAAGATCAATTTTCATAGAGATCAGAACCCAGTACGAGATACGCGGCATTCGCGATTTTATCACTACTTTTAACGCCACCGATCACGGCAACATCATGCACACTTTCAGCCGCCAGTGAACTGATCTTTTCCCCCAGTAGATGTGTAACATTTTTAGTAGATGTATTTCGGTAGGCACCCAGCCCGATATAGTCCAGGGGGAGGCTGTTCGCCACTTTTATTTCATGAAAATTGTGGGTAGAGAGTCCCAGCAGTTTGCTACCGATCCGCGCCCGCAAAAGCTTAATACCGTTTTCAACCGATGTTCCGAAACGTAACACATCTTCCTGTCCGACATGCAAGCCGTCCGCATATGAAATCAAGGTAAGATCATCATTGATAATCACGGAACCGTGAAAATTGTTCTTGAAAAAACAAATATTTTCTATTTTTTGTGCAGTAGTACCGACTTTGTCCCGGTACTGAAGCAGTGCAGCGGACTGCACTTTGGGAAGCTGGAGGAATTCATGAAGCGTACAGCCCTTCTTTCGATTCAGCTCAAAATCGAAAAGAGCGTAGATTTTATGTTGCATCAGCGCCTTGGTCGTTCTCAGGCTCAGGTTCGGGCGTAACGACCGGTTCCGGTTCGGGTGTCTGAAAATCCTCTTTGCGCCTTCGGGGTACAAAGTGCTCTTCCTGTGCTTTGTTGATTCCCGCACTGAAATAGAGCAGCAGATCGGCAAGTGTCTTTTTCATTTCCGAACGCTGTACGATAAGATCCAGAAAACCGTGTTTCATGAGAAATTCCGAACGCTGAAATCCTTCCGGCAACTCCGCACCGATTGTCTGTTTGATCACCCTTTGACCGGCAAAGCCGATCAAAGCACCCGGTTCTGCAATAATCACATCGCCAAGCATCGCAAACGATGCACTGACACCACCCATCGTCGGGTCAGTCAGCACAGAGATATACGGCAGCCCCTCTTTGGCAAGCCGTTTCAACGCCGCAGATGTTTTGGACATTTGCAACAGCGAAAAAGTACTCTCCTGCATCCTCGCACCGCCGCTGGCACTGACAATGATCACACCCTGGCGCTTTTCAATCGCCCGGTGTACCGCACGTACAATTTTTTCACCCTCTACAGAGCCCAGACTGCCGCCCATAAACGTAAAGTCGAATACCACCAGCTGTATAGGCACCCCGCCAATCGTGCACTCTCCAGAGACAACGGAGGAGCGTTTGCCTGTCTTTTTTTCACTCTCAGCAACACGTTTTTTATACGATTTTTTATCGACAAAACCGAGAGGATCCACCGGAATCAAATCGGCATCATACTCCGTAAATGTCCCTTTGTCTGCCAGCAAATCAATACGCTTTTGCGCACCGATACGCATATGAAATTTACATTTTGGACATACCTGTGCAAGGTTCTCCACCTCTTTGTAGTACATTAAAGAGTTACATTGGGGGCACTTGACCCAGTGGCTGGGCGCTTCGTCTCGTGTAGGTTGCTGCTTCCTGAAGTTCTTAAAAATGTCACCGAAGTTCATCACTCATCCTCAAACAGTATGGTTTTTAATCGTTTAAATATATTTTCCTGATGGCATATTAGCGTTAAATCATTTGTTTTATGCTGATACAAATCTTCGCACATAAACAAGCCTGCCTTCACATCGAAGTCTCTGAGCCGCCCCTCCATAATCACAAAAGAGACATCTCTTGCCAGCGCGAGAGAGAGTGCAATAGCGCCCGGAGAACGGTACTTGACATGGGCTTTTTTCAGTTTGTTGACATTCTCAAACGAACGGTACACACGTTCATAAATACCGACTGTCGAATGCTTTCGCAAAGACACAGGCTGCATCTTCATGCATTCCAGATGACCACGGACAAAATCGGTTTTAGTTTTGATATAAATGCTGCCTGTGGCAAGATTGGTCACGATACCCGCAACCATTTTTCCCGTCTCATCTTCCCACGCTACCGAGGTACCGTAATAGGGAAGTCCCGAGAGAAAATTGTCACTGCCGTCAAGCGGATCGAGACTGATCAGTTCACTGCCTGTACCGATCATCCCGCTCTCTTCCGAACTGATTCGCCCGAATGAGCCAAGATGCCGTACAAATATATCTTCTGAAAGCTGATCGATCCCGTGGGTGATATCGCCACCCGCACCTTGCTGCAATGCTTCATACAAAGAAGGATCAGGATTTTTTAACCTTTGGTAAACTTCCTGATTCGCTTTGACAGCAGCATTGACAAACGCTTCACAGCGGCTTTCCCGGGACATTATCACTAATCCTGGACAGGTGCCAGTAATTTTTTCGCTATTGCCTGTGCGGCTATTTTACCGTCCTGCGCGGCAGTCACGACAAGATCACTGCCTCTGAAACAATCCCCTCCGGTAAAGACGAACGGTTTGCTGCACTCCTGGTTTTCATCGGCGACAATACCGCCCCATCTGTTCGTCTCTATACCGTTTTCATAGAGAAATTCCGGTTTGACAGGATCAAAACCGAGTGCCATAATAATCACATCGGCATCGACGCGAAATTCGCTGTTATCGACAATTTCCACACGCTGTCGTCCACTTTCATCTTTTTGTGAAAGCTGGGTTTTAAGCATCTCAATGCCGATCACTTCCCCTTTTTCATTGATCAGGATCTCTTTGGGAGAAGCATTGAAGATAAACTCAGCCCCCTCCTCTTTCGCATTTTTAAACTCTTTGCGGCTTCCCGGCATATTTTTGGCGTCACGTCGATAGAGGCACTTGACACTTGCTGCACCCTCACGAAGCGATGTTCTGATACAATCCATCGCCGTATCACCACCGCCGATCACTACAACACGCTTGCCTGAAACTTCATATTTATGATCATACACTTCTTCAAAAAGTTTTTTCTGGATACTGCGCAAAAAGTCCATTGCGAGAAAAACATTTTCCGCATTTTCGCCGGGAATATTCGCTTTTTTCGGTTTTTCCGCACCGATCCCGATAAATACGGCATCGTAATTTTCCAGCAACTCTTTAAAATCGATATCTTTTCCCACTTCCACATTCAGAAAAAGTTTCATGCCGGCATCCTGCAAAAACTTGAAACGTCTGAATACCACCTCTTTTTCCAGTTTAAAGTTAGGAATTCCATACGTCAGCAAACCGCCGGGACGGTTGGCTTTTTCAAACATCTCCACTTTGATACCCGCACGCATCAGATACGTGGCTGCCGAAAATCCGGCAGGTCCGGAACCGACAATAGCCACTTTTTTGTCGGTAAAGTGTTCCGCGAATTCCGGTGTCAACCCTTTTTTAAAGCCCTCTTCACTGATAAACGTCTCAATCGAACCGATTGTAATAGCACCGTAACCGTCCTGGTGGAGGGTACAGTCGCCTTCACAAAGTCTGTCCTGCGGACAGATACGTCCGGTAATCTCCGGAAACGGATTGGTCTCATTGGAAATTTTAAAAGAAAGCGCGATATCTTTTGACGCTACACCGCGCAGCCAATAGGGAATATAGTTATGCAACGGACATTTGTCATGACATCCCGGATCACCGCACTGTACACATCGGTCAGACTGTGCAGACGCTTCGGAAGGTCTGAAAACTTCATAGATCTCTTTGTAATCTTTCTTTCTTTCGTTTGAACCGCGCTTTAACGGTTCAATTCTTTCCAGGTTGGTAAAGTTTTGCATATTCTAATCCCCCTCATCCGGATTTAACGGTGTTTTACGCATATCTTTCGGTCTAACAATCCAGAAATCCCTCAGCGTATGTCTGAAATTGTCCAGAATGTACTGCGCTTTCTTGCTCGATGTTTCGTTAATATATGTACGCAGCAGTTTCTTGATGTAGTGTCTCTCTTCATCCGATTCATCTGTATCGATTCTCGTCGCATTGACAAGCTCCTGATTGAGATTATCGAAAAATTCACGGTCTTCATCGTAAATAAACGCCACACCGCCGGTCATACCCGCACCGAAGTTGACCCCTGTTTTCCCAAGAATCACCACAACACCGCCGGTCATATATTCACAGGCGTGATCACCCGTTCCCTCGACCACCGCAATCGCACCGGAATTTCTGACCGCAAAACGCTCACCGATACTTCCCGCGACAAAAAGCTTACCGCCTGTTGCACCGTAAAGACAGGTATTTCCCGCACATGAAAACTGTTCGCTCTGGGTTTGTGGAGTAATGACGATCTTGCCACCGTTCATACCTTTACCCACATAATCGTTTCCGGCACCGCGGACATAGATAGAGATACCTTTGGTCAGGAAAGCTCCCAGAGACTGTCCGGTAATCCCTTCGAGTTTAAAGGTAATACTGTCATCAGGCAAGCCCGCATTGCCGTAATATTTAGCAACTTCACCGCTGATCAGCGTACCGAAACTTCGATTCAGGTTGCTGATTTTTTTGGTAACGACAATACTCTCTTTCGGATTTTCGATAACTTTGTAAACCTCTTTGAGAATCTTCTTCTCATACTCGTTTTTATCAAACGGTTCATTTCTTTCCCGCTGACAGGTATTGACACCCTCCACCTGCTGCAGTATGAAAGAGAAATCGAACTTCTGCACAAAAGGATCGTCTCTCAGCTTCATGAGATCACTGCGACCGATCAGCTCTTCCATCGTTCTGTACCCCAGTGATGCCATGATCTGCCGTACATCTTCCGCCAGAAGTGTGAAAAAGTTAATTACCCGATCAACGGTTCCGACAAAATGTTCTCTCAGGTTTTCATCCTGTGTCGCAACACCGACGGTACATTTGTTCATGTGACAGATTCTCAGAATCCGGCATCCAACCATCGTCAGCGCCGCCGTACCGAACGCATAACTCTCCGCCCCGAGCATCGCCGCTTTAATGACATCGAGTCCGGTTTTGAGTCCACCGTCTGTCTGGAGATGCACAAATTCTCTGAGTCCGTTGACTTTCAGGGCATTGTGTGCTTCGCTTAAACCAAGCTCCCACGGATTACCGGCATATTTGATCGACGTCAGAGGTGCCGCACCCGTACCACCGTCACCGCCGGAGATAATAATCTTATCGGCATAGGCTTTGGCGACACCTGCGGCAATCGTACCGACACCTGCTGTCGAAACCAGTTTGACGGTAATGGTCGCATCGGGGTTGATCTGCTTCATGTCGAAAATAAGCTGCGCCAGATCTTCGATAGAGTAGATATCATGATGCGGCGGCGGCGAAATCAGCGTCACACCCGGAATGGTATAACGCAGCGATGCGATCAGCGGCGTCACTTTGTGCCCCGGTAACTGACCACCCTCGCCAGGTTTCGCACCCTGTGCCACTTTGATCTGAATCTCTTCCGCACTTCTGAGATACTCCGGTGTAACCCCGAAACGTCCCGAAGCGATCTGTTTGATTTTCGATCTTCGTGAACTTTTGAGACGTTCAGGCGCTTCACCGCCCTCACCCGAGTTGGACTGTGCACCGATGCGGTTCATTGCTTCTCCAAGCGCTTCATGCGCTTCGGGAGAGATTGAACCCAGACTCATTGCAGCGGTACAGAAGCGCTTGAAAATCGCCTCTTTCGGCTCTACTTCATCCAGAGAAATCGGCTCTCTGTCCGATTCAAAGACAAAAAAGTCACGAATCATTTTCAAACCGCGTTCATTGACCACTGTCTTATATTTGTCATATGCTTCCGGATCACCGCTTGTGCACGCTTCATGAAGTCTGTTGACTACAGTCGGTGAATAATCGTGATGCTCATTTCCATGAATATATTTGTGAAAACCGCCTATTTCAAGAGGAAAGAGTTTGCGGCGTTCATCAAGAGAAATCGCATTTTGATAATCTCTCTCAAGTCGCGCTTCAATATCTTCATATCCCAGTCCGGGAATCAATCCGTGTGAATCACAGAAGCAATCTTCTATAATTTCATTACTGAGACCAAGAACATCAAAAAGTGAAGAGTTACGGTAAGATGCGATCGTCGCGATACCCATTTTGGACATAATCTTCAACAATCCGGCACCAAGTGCATGGTGTACGTTTTTGAACGCATGTTTCTGTTCATATCCGGATACACCTTTTTGTTTACAAATTTCCAGTACTGAAGCATAGAGAAGATACGGGTAGATCGCATTGGCACCGTAAGCAATCAGTGTTGCACTGGAGTGTGAATCGACTGCTTCAGCAGTAATGGCAATAGTCGAAGTCAAGTGTCTCAGACCCTCGTCAAGCAATACTTTGTTCAACCGACCAATCACCATTGCCATCGGAATATACTTCATGTTTTTGCTGTTACAGCGATCATCGAGAATAATAATCCGCACATCTTCTTCACGCACACTTTTTACAACATCTGCCACCAGCGCTTCAAGAGATCCTTTTATATCTTTTTCAAAAAGTGTGGAGAAAGTTTTATTTTTATACTCTTTTCTGTAACGGGGATGATTCTTGTCTCCAAAGGAAAGGAGTACATCATATTTCTCTTCCATCAAAATCGGAGAGATCGCTTTAAGCCGGATGGCATGATCAGGATCTTCGGTAAGAATATTACGAATTTCGCCAAAACCGGTATTGAGACTCATGACCACTTTTTCACGGATCGGATCGATCGGTGGATTGGTGACCTGCGCAAACTTCTGTTTGAAAAAATCACTGAAATTACGCTGTTTGTTACTAAACGCGGCAAGCGGTGTATCATCACCCATCGCACCGGTATTTTCCTTACCGTCTTTCATCATCGGTTCAATAACCATTTCGATGATCTCCTGCGTAATATTTGCCAAACGCTGCTTTTTTGCCAGTTCATCAATCTCATAACAACGAGTTTCGTTAAACGGAAGTTCCACAAACTCCTGCAGATAGGTCATATTCTGATTGAGCCAGTCAGCATATGAGTTGCTGGATTTTAGATAGTTGTCAATTTCATCGGATTTGAGGATTTTGCCAAATTTCAGATCGACACCGATCATTTCACCACTCTGGAGCCTTCCCCTCTCGATAATCAAATCTTCATCGACATCCAGAACACCGTACTCACTGGTAATGATAATGCGGTCATCTCTGGTAATGACATACTTTGCAGGGCGCAAGCCGTTTCTGTCAAGCACACAGCCGATATAGCGACCATCAGTCAGACTCACAGCAGCCGGACCGTCCCATGCTTCGAAACAGGTACTCATATACTCATAAAAAGCTCTCAGGTGCGAATCCATATGCGGTGCATTTTGCCACGGCGGCGGAATAAGTGCACGAGCCGCTTTGAAGAAATCCATACCGTTGGCGATAAGAAACTCAAACATATTATCCAGACTCGCACTGTCACTCTGTCCGGATTTCGTAATCGGCAACAGTTTTTCCAGCTCTTTGTTGGAAAAAATCGGGCTCTCTATCCATTCACTCTTTGCAGCAGCGTTAAATCTATTGGCGGAAATCGAGTTAATCTCACCGTTATGGGCAATCGACCGAAAAGGTTGTGCCAGCCGCCACTGAGGCAGTGTATTGGTAGAAAATCTCTGGTGGAAAAGCGCAAAGCCTACTTTAAAATCCGGATCGGTCAGATCAGTGTAAAACTCCCGGATATGGGTTGGCATCACCAGACCTTTATAGGCGATAACCGAAGTTGAAAAAGAGGGAATATAAAAATCTTCTTCCTCTTTAAAAACATCTTCTATTTCACGTCTCGTCAAATAGAGCAACGCATCGAAACGTTTCGTCGCAATGATCGATTTTGGCGCAAGGAAGACCTGTGTGATCTCCGGAAGTGAAGCCAGTGCCTGCTCTCCGAGCGCATTGGTATTGACAGGTACTTTTCTGAAAAGCAGTACACGAATATCGTTGTTTATACAGATCTCTTCAATCTTCTCCTTCTGCGCCTCATCCTGAAGGAAAAGCATGCCGACGCCAAACTGCTCAGGCAGATCGACACCCTCCTCTTTTGCCACCTTTTTCATAAACTCCCGGGGCATACCAAACAGCAAACCGCTGCCGTCTCCACTTTTGCCGTCGGCTGCAATCGCACCGCGATGCATCATGCGTTCCAGCGAAGTAATCGCATCTTCCACATTTTGGTGAGAAGGTACGTTGTGTAAATGTGCAAGCAGTCCAAAACCGCAGTTGTCTTTAAAGCTTCTGAGTAAATCCATAAACAACCTTTAATAAAAAGTTGCTTATTATAGCTGAATCGTGGTAAAATTCAGTTTAATTTATGCCAGGAACCCCTATGCAAGGCTATATACTCAACATCGTCAGAGTTAAGGAAGAGGACTTGATTGTCACACTCTTAACACAAAAAAAGTTAAAAACACTTTACAGATTTTACGGTGCACGTCATGCAAATATTCATCTGGGATACAAGATCGATTTCGAAGAACAATTCAGTCCGAAATCAACAATCAACATGCTACGCAACGTCCTCCACCTGAGTGTTCCCTGGATACTTAATATTGACAAATTTTACCTCTGGCAACAGTTTATCAAACTCCTCTATCAGCATCTTCGCGATATTGAAGAAGTGGATACTTTTTACTTCGATCTTCTCGATGAAATCAGCACCAGATTCAGTAAACAAAATCCCAAACGCTGCCTTGTCGAATCATATATCAAAATCCTGCTTCATGAAGGTCGTCTCCACAATGATTTCAGCTGTTTTATCTGTGAGGGAGAGATAGAAAACGACCTGGTTTTGACCCGTGGATTTTTACCGGCACATCAGCGCTGCCTTTTTGGACAAATCATTAATAAACAAAACATCGAAACACTTTTCAGAGAGGGAAGTACACTGTTTCTCGCAGATGAAGAGGTTGATTTTTTGTGGAAAATTATTGAGGAGGGGTTATAATTTTTGCTGTAACTGTTCTATAAAAGAGGCAAACTCTTTCAACTCATAACTTCCTTCGCGCTGTTTTTTGCCCCACATCGGTTCCGGAAAGAAAGAGTCGTTTTGAAAACGTGCCATAATATGAAAATGCAGATGCGGTACATAGTTACCGAAGGAAGCGATATTGATTTTATCGGGCTGGTAAAAGGAGAGCATCTCTTTTTCGATAATATCCAGCAAATGCCAGATCTCTTTTTTCACTTCGGCAGGCGCCTCGGAAAATTCTTTATACGGTTTTTGGGTAAAAATTTTCAGCCAGGGAACTTCACTCTCTTCAGGTTCGATATAGGCGAAACTGTTTTCGTATATCTTCATAAATTACGCTGGTTAAAATGCACCAGTGCGCTTCCCCAGGTCAAACCGCCTCCAAATGTATCCAGCAGCATCAAATCACCTGCTTTGAGGTTACCGGATTCATACCAGTCGTTGATTGCCATCGGGATAGAAGCTGCCGAAGTATTACCATATTTTGCAACAGTCATGACAATCTTCTCTTCCGGAAACTTCAGCTTGCGCCCGACTGCATCAATAATACGAAAATTTGCCTGATGGGGAATAAAGAAATCAACGTCTGCACTGGTCAAAGCATTTTTTTCTAAAATACGTGTCACGTCTTTGGTCAGTGTATTGACCGCCAGTTTAAAGGTTTCGTTACCCTTCATTTTCAGATACTGCAGATGTTCGTCGAGCACCTTTTGAGAACAGGGATTTTGACTTCCTCCGCCCGGTGTGATCAGAAAATCCTGATATGCACCGTCCGCAGAGGTATGAATATCGAGTACCGATTCCTCTTTTTTATCGGTTGCACCGATCACGGCAGCACCTGCTCCGTCTCCGAAAAGTACACAAGTCGTTCTGTCGGTATAGTCAACAATTGCACTCAGTTTCTCAGCACCGATAATCAAGACATTCTTTTTCAAACCCGATTCAATAAAGGCTTTGGCGATATTGAGCGCATAGACAAACCCGCTGCATGCCGCAGAAATATCAAATGCCGTAACATATTTGATTCCCAGTTTGTCCGCAACGACACAGGCTGTGGAAGGCATACAGAAAAAATCGGGAGTAATCGTTGCACAGATAATTGCATCGATCTCCTCTTTCGCAAGACCGCTGCGTGCTATTGCTTTTTCAGCCGCTTTATACGCCAGATCACTTGTAGACTCATTCTCATCGGCAATAAAACGGTTTTCAATTCCCGTACGTTGTTTGATCCACTCGTCGCTAGTTTCAACAATATTTTCAAGATCTTTATTGGTTAATCTCTTTGGTGGAACATAGGCGCCTATAGATTTAAACGAAGCGTACACTGGAAATCCTTTTAAGTATCGATTTTGTATGAAGCTATATTTTGGGCGATATCTTCGTTAATATCAGACTCTGCAAATGAAAGCGCCTGATAGATCGCATTTTTGATCGCAATATGATTGCTTTTTCCATGACATATGATCGTCGGTTTTTTGACACCTATAAGCGGTGCTCCGCCGTACTCCGCATAGTCGATCTGCTTTTTCAGCAGCTTGAAAACACGGCGCATCAAAAGGGCACCGGTCAGTGCTCTGGGCGATCGTTTGATATTCATTTTGATCAGTTTGGAAATAGATGTCGCCACACCTTCACTCGTTTTCAGCAAAATATTGCCTATAAATCCATCGCATACCACGACATCGACACTGTTATTGAAAATATCGTTACCTTCAACATTGCCGATAAACGCATCCATCTTTTTCAGCATCGGAAAAGTCGCTTTGGTGATTTCATTGCCTTTGGACTCTTCTTCACCGTTGGAAAGCAGACCGATCCTCGGTGACGGTACTTTCAATACATCTTTGGCATACGCTTCGCCCAAAATAGCAAACTGAAAGAGATGCTCGGGCTTACAGTCGGTATTTGCTCCAACATCGAGTACAAGCGTTTTGCCTCCCGTCTCCGTAGGCATCAATGTTGCAATAGCCGGTCGCTGTACACCCTTTATTCTGCCGATACGCAGTGTCGCCAGGCTCATCGTCGCTCCGCTGTGTCCTGCAGATACAACAGCATCGGCTCGCCCTTCACGCACCAGTTCGATCGCTTTATAGAGTGAAGACTCTTTACGCTTCAGAACCTCTGTGGCACTCTCTTCCATTCCAAAAACATCTTTCGTTTCGACAATTTCGATATAAGGCAAAAGCTTTTTGGGAATTTTGTGTGAAAAAGTCGATGGGTCACCGACAAGAATGACTTTAAACTTTTTCTTGCTTTTGCGAAGTGCCAGTATGGTTCCTTTTACGTTGGGAAAAGATCCGTGATCTCCTCCCATCGCATCAACAGCTATTGTATACATTTAAAAACTCAGGCTTTGTATTCACCTGTCGTTTTGTTTACACGATGAGGCATTCTCCATGTTCCGTCAGCATCCTTTACCGGTCTCGGTAAAGTCAGTTTATAGTGTGTTCTTCTTTTTGCCGCTCTGGTTTTACTTACACGTCTCTTTGGTACTGCCATAATTATTCTCCTGTTATTTCTTGATTTTTACAATTTGGACAAAAGTGGTAGTCACTCTTCTCCGCTTCAATTTCACTCAGCATAATAGCGTCAAAATCGACATAATGGTCAAAATACTCTATTACATCAAGATCTTCACCTTCAAAAGCGCCGTCACTGACTTTCAAAGATATTTTCTTATCCATTTCATGAAGATACTCATTTCCACATCTGTCACACACCAGCATAGCCGGGGCATAGAGATGAAAATCGAGTTCTACAAGTTTTTGAGAGAGCTTCCGAAAAGTACCTCTGGATATAAAAGCACTTTTCTTAATCTCAAACGGACTGGCATTTGAAGTTATTTTACGAAACTCTATTCTCATAAATTATTTTTAATAATTTCTTATAATATCTCAATATCGCTAAAGAAATACTTTATTTCACGTGCCGCACTCGTTTCAGAGTCGCTTCCGTGTACTGCATTGGCATCGATACTTTCGGCAAAGTCTGCTCTGATTGTACCTGCTTCCGCCTCTTTCGGGTTTGTTGCACCCATCAGTTCTCTGTTTTTGGCAATCGCATTTTCACCTTCGAGAACCATAACCACAACCGGACCGCTTGTCATAAAAGCAACCAGATCACCGAAGAAAGGTCTCTCTCTGTGCTCAGCGTAAAAACCGCCGGCAACCTCTTCACTCAATTTGATCTTTTTCATTGCCGCAATACGAAGTCCATTGCTTTCGAATCTGTCGATTATCTTACCGATAACACCTTTTTGAACCGCATCAGGTTTGATGATGGATAATGTTTGTTCCATAATATATTGCTCCAATAGCTATTTTTCATCTTAAAATAAAGGCTGAGAGTATATCAAATGAAATCTATAATAAAGTTTAAAGCAGAAAAAAAGAAGAATCGGCAAAGCCCGGAAAGCTGAGTTCCGGGGCTTTACACAATATTTATATGTTGTAGATCAGTCTTCGATAACAGGCTCGCCTTTTTCGCCTCTGTTCTCAGAGCATGTCATGCCTTCACCGCAATCACCCCACTGAATACAACCCTCTGTAGGACATGCTTCAGCACATGCAGGTGTATCATGGTAACCGACACACTCTACACATTTGTCTGCATAAACGTAGTAAATCTCTTCCCCTGTTGGATTATCCTCGTCATCTACAATAGCTTCTACCGGACATTCGTCGATGCAAGCACCACAATTGATACAAGTATCTGTAATCATTACTGCCATATTTTCTCCTTCACTTTAATAAGTTGAATAAAACTATAACATATGGAATATAAAAGAAATCTAAAAATATAATTTTTACTTACTTTAATCCGAAATAGTCTTTAATTTGTGACACTTTGTCTTTTCTTTCCCAGCTGAAAGTATCCAGTTCCCGTCCAAAATGCCCATACGCAGCTGTCTTGCGATAAATGGGACGCAAAAGATCGAGACTTTCGATAATTCCCCGCGGCGTCAGACGGAAAAACTCACGCACACACGCTTCCAGTCTGCTCTCATCGACATACGAAGTACCGTGGGTATCAACCAGAATCGATACAGGCTCTACTACGCCGATCGCATAGGCAAGCTGGATCGTCGCTTTGTCACAGACACCCGCAGCCACAAGGTTTTTAGCAATATAACGTGCCATATACGCTGCACTTCTGTCCACTTTGGAAGGATCTTTCCCACTGAACGCCCCACCGCCGTGAGGACAGCTTCCACCATATGTATCGACAATAATCTTCCGTCCTGTCAAACCGGCATCGCCCTGCGGACCGCCAATGACAAAACGTCCTGTCGGATTGATATGGTACTTGATATTGTCTGCTTTGATTCCTTCCGGAATATTTTTCTTGACAATCTCTTCAATCACCGCCTCTTTAAGGGTATTTTGCTCCACACTCGGCGCATGCTGCGTTGAGATAACAATCGTGTCGATCTCTGCAGGTACCCCGTTTTCATAGCGAATACTCACCTGTGCCTTGCCGTCAGGACGTAAAAAAGGAATCAAGCCACTCTTTCTCGCCTCCGCCAGTCCCTGGGTCAGACGATGCGCCATATGAATCGGCAACGGCATCAAGACATCAGTCTCTTTACAGGCATATCCGAACATCAGTCCCTGATCACCTGCTCCAATCTCACCGCCTGCCTGGTCGACACCCTGATTGATATCGACACTCTGTTCCCCTACTCCGTTGAGCACACCGGCGCTGCGGTAGTCAAAGCCGTACTGCGCATCGGTATAGCCGATCTCACGCACTACTTCTCTGGCGATATCCTGCATCGGTGCATAGGTGGTCGTCTTCAACTCTCCCGCAATCACACAAAAACCGTTGGAAAGCATCGTCTCGCATGCTACTCTGGCATTTGGATCTCTTTCAATAATATAATCTAAAATCGCATCGCTGATCTGGTCAGCCATCTTGTCCGGATGCCCCTCCGTGACTGACTCACTTGTAAACAAAAAGTTTTTTAACATCTAAGTTCCCTGTATGTATAATAAAAATCGTGTTCATGGTCACATCTAAAACCCCTATGCGGTCTCAGAGGACTTTGGAGGCATGAGATTTTCTCTGTTTTACGAGCAGGCATAGCCATAACTACGTCAATCGGAAAACGGAGGAAAGATCGTGCCTCCAAAGCCTTCCCGGAGGGCGTTACAGAGAAAGCCACACTCCGCGTTAGCACTTTTTGACTTAGCGACGGCTAAGGCTGCAAAGTACTGCCTTGATTGTGACGTTCTCTGTAACGCTGAGACCGCATAGGGGTTTTAGATGTGACCATATTTTAGCAAAAAAAATCTTTTTCTATCAATTCTGCCGATCTACATGAAGAACTTATCGACTTTTAAGTTAATATTCGATAAAATTTTTCCTCAAATAAATTTTACAAAAAGGATTTACATATGTTAGTAACCAACAAAGCACCTAACTTCACTGCAACTGCCGTTCTCGGCGACAACACCATCGTTGACGATTTTAAACTGAGCGAAAACCTCGGAGAAAACGGAGCAGTTCTCTTTTTCTATCCACTGGACTTTACATTCGTTTGTCCTTCAGAGATCATTGCTTTCGACCACAGACTCGATGAGTTTACATCAAGAGGTATCAATGTCATCGGTTGTTCCGTTGATAGCCAATACTCTCACTTTGCATGGAAAAACACACCGGTAAGCGAAGGCGGAATCGGACAGGTAAGATACCCTCTCGTAGCAGATCTGACAAAAAAAATCGCAAAAAAATATGACGTTCTGTTCAACAAAAGCGTAGCACTCAGAGGATCTTTCCTGATCGACAAAAACAGAATCGTCAGACATGCCGTCATCAATGACCTGCCGCTGGGAAGAAATATTGACGAAATGATCAGAATGATCGACGCAATGCTCTTTACTGACGAACACGGTGAAGTTTGCCCTGCAGGCTGGCACAAAGGCGAAGAGGGAATGAAAGCAGACACAGAAGGTGTTGCAGAGTATCTCGCAAAACACGCAGAAGAGTTATAATCCCGGTTTGTACCGGCAATTGGGCTTTATGTCCAACCCCTTTCGGGGTAAAGAATTTAAGCAAATCGGTGAAATTCCGATTCTTCATGAACATAAAAAAAGGGGAGACCCGAAAAACGAGCCTCCCCTTCTCATCTATTAAAACGATACTAAAGTTTACGCAGAGATTCCGGTCACTTTGACTCTTGTATACTCTCGTCTGAAACCTTTTTTCAGTTTGGAGTCTTTTCTTCTTCTCTTTTTGTAGATAATGACTTTTTTGTCTTTACCTTCAGCAACCACTTCCAGTTCTACTTTAGCACCTTCTACGAAAGGTGTACCTATCTTCAACTCACCGTCGTTTACGGCAAGAACTTCTGTAAGAGTAATTTTCTCTTTCGGGGAAGCGCCAAGTTTGTCGAGATTGATAAAATCTCCCTCCTGGACTTTATACTGCTTTCCGCCGTTTTTTATGATAGCATACATCATATGTCCTTGTTTAAAATTTTGAACGCCGATTATACCCTCTGAAACATTAATAGTTCATTAAAGGTGTGCAAATCCCATGTCCAAAGCAACAACATCGATCTCTATATTCACATTTCTGGGCAATGATTTTACCGCTACTGTACTTCTGGCAGGGAAAGAATTTTCGAAAAACTCTGCATAAACTGTATTGACAGCGATAAAATCATCCATATTGGTCAAATAGATAGTCGTTTTGACAACATTTTCCATAGAGCTCCCCGCTACCGCGAGTACAGCGCGCAGGTTAGTCAAAACCTGTCTGGTCTGATCACGGATATCTCCTGTCACTAATTCGCCATCCGGTGTCAGCGGAATCTGACCCGATGTATAGATAAATCCATTTGCCTTGACCGCCTGAGAATAAGGTCCTATTGCTGCCGGTGCATTGTCTGTACTCACCCGTGTCATCATTATCCTTTGAAATCGATTTTTCAGGATTATAACAAAATATATATAAACATAAATTTTATTTTAAAGTTTATTCTATATAATATGTATTAAGAACTAAGGAGTTTGTTATGAATAGATTATTAGCCACATGCATTGCAGGTCTACTCGTAAGCACAGCGCTGTCCGCAGGCGATGTGTCATCAGAATCGTACCTCGATCGTGTAGGCGTCGGGTTTGCGATGCAGGATGTCAAAAATGATAAATTTGACACCGGAACAGCACTCGTACTGAATGCCGGAAAAGATATCTACAGCGATATGGGAATTGAGCTGGAAGGTACCGTCGGGTTGAGCAAACCGGAAGCGAAATTTAACGGCAAGACACATGATGTCGACTTTTGGTCACTGGGTCTGTACGGTACATACATCTGGAAAATCAATAAACTGAGCATCAAACCGAGGCTCGGTGTAGTG
Source organism: Campylobacterales bacterium (assembly GCA_027080605.1). GTDB lineage: Bacteria > Campylobacterota > Campylobacteria > Campylobacterales > QNZT01 > QNZT01. The sequence continues at coordinate 8,299 of JALWRO010000021.1, read as the reverse complement.
TACGAAAGTATCAAATCGACACTCAATATCCACACCAACAACGACGCATTGATGGACAGTAAAACGATCAGAAAAGATCTTGCCCTGAGCGGCGGTATCGGCGCGGCATATAATTTGACCGAAAACTATAAAATCTTCACCAACTTTACCAAGTTTGAAGATGATATCAATCAGCTTACATTCGGTGCCGAATATAAGTTTTAATCCCTGCAACGAAAAGCACAGCGGCTTGACTGCTGTGCTTTTCCCTCTTTTTTACTTCTCTTTTTCCAGATTATACAGATAGTTCGTCGCTTCGACATACCCGTCCACACTACCGCAGTCAAAACGTTTTCCTTTAAATTTACACGCTAAAACCATCCCTTTCTGCGCCATTGTCATCAACGCATCGGTAATCTGTATTTCACCGTTTTTACCCGGTTTAGTCGATTTGATAATATCGAAAATATCCGGTGTCAGAATATAGCGACCGATAATCGCCAGGTTGGAAGGTGCTTCGGACGGCTCCGGTTTCTCCACCATTTTAGAGACAATAAACACCCCCTCTTCCAGCTCTTTCCCATCAATCACCCCATACTTGTATGTCTCTTCCATCGGCACTTCCATAATCGCTACGATAGAACATTTATACCTTTTATAGAGATTGATCATCTGTGTCAATACCCCTTTACCCTCTTCATTGATACAAAGATCATCTGCCAGAATAACCGCAAAAGGTTCCTGTCCGATCAGCACTTTGCCTTTTAAAATCGCATCACCGAGTCCCTTCATCTCTATTTGCCGGGTGTAAGTAAACGTACATTTTGCAATCAGCATACGAATCTCTCTGAGCAAATGCTCTTTAGAACTTCCCTTGATCTGATGCTCCAATTCGTACGAAATATCAAAATGATCTTCGATCGCTCTTTTTCCCCGTCCCGTAATCACAGCCATCGTATCGAGTCCGGCTTCCACCGCCTCTTCCACACCGTACTGAATCAGCGGTTTGGTCAAAATCGGCAGCATCTCTTTGGGCATAGCCTTGGTCACAGGCAAAAAGCGTGTTCCATACCCTGCGGCAGGAAACAGACATTTACTTATTTTCATGATCTTCCTTCTGTTTTATCCATTGTATTGCATAGGGTGCAACTGTTATCATACCATTTTCCACCCGTTCACTGCTTATAAGTTCTTCCGCAGGGTGGGTGATAAAATTTGATATATTGCATAATATCGGATTTTTTGAAAAATTATAAAGTGCCAGCAGACTTTCACTGCTCTTTTTATTTTTCCTGTGTATAGCAAATACCTCTTTACCGAAATCCGGAAATGAAAAAGAGGCATACGGATCAAACACCGATTCATTGCGACGGATAGAGAGCAGCTTTTTGTAACTTCGGAAAATCATCGCTCTGAGATTTCCGGGTCTGTTCAACTCTTCCGACAATATATCAAAATTCAGTTTTTCCCGGTTGATCGAGCGGTACACCGCCGTTCTTTTTACCGCGTTGAAATCACTTACCGATCCTACCAGCGAATGAAAGTAAATTCCCGGCACACCGGGCATCGCCAGCGCTACCGCCTGTGTCAGCAACATCTTCTTCGCACGTATCTCATTCGGCTCTTCTGGATCGGAGACGATGTCGATGTAACTGGCGTTTAATTCATAGGGACTCTTTCCACCGTCACCCGTTGCACGGTACGAAACATATCCACCCCTCTTTTTGACAACCGTGACCAAATCTTCGATCTCGCACTCCGAAAGCAGTTCGCTGACAGGTCGAAGCCCGCATCCGTCATGGCTGGCGGTAAAGTTAAAGAAACAGACTTTATCACTCGGCAGGGAAAGCGTCTGCGCCCACTCTTTGAGTACGGTGGTATCCTCTTTGAGCATCGTATGTGCCAAAAGCGGCGGCAGCGCGAAGTTATAGACCATCTGCGCTTCATTCTCCCCGTTGCCGAAATAGGAGATATTCTCTTCATGAGGCACATTGGTTTCGGTAATAATCATCAACTCCGGTGATACCCGGTGCAATACTTCCCGCATCAACTGAATCAGCTCATGTGTCTGCGGCAGATGGATACAACTCGTCCCCGGCTCTTTCCAGACAAACGCAATCGCATCCAGCCGGATAATCTTCGCCCCCTTTTCCACATAAAAAAGCAGCGCGTCGAGCACCGCCAGCAACACCCGATAATTTTTATAGTTCAAATCAACCTGGTCTTTACTGAATGTCGTCCAGATATAACGTATTTTCCCCGTTTCGTCACGGTATTCATGAAGCAGCGGCAGCGTACGCGGTCTGACCACTCTGGAGAGGTCGGTGGAGGGATCCATATCGATAAAAAAATCTTTGTACGCAGGATCACCCGCCAGAAAGCTTTTGAACCAGTAGGAGTACTGGGAAATGTGGTTGATTACCCCGTCGAACATCAACCGGTACGACTCCGCCAGCGCTTCGATATTTTCCCACGATCCCATCCGGGGCGACACATCTTTATAATCGATCACCGAAAATCCGTCATCCGACGAATAGGGATAAAATGGGAGGATATGCACCGTGTTAATCACATCTTCCGTATGCTCGTCGAGAAAATGTTTCAACGTTGCAAGCGGTTCTTCGTCGATCCGCACGACCTGATCCCCGTAGGTAATCAAAATCATATCTTTCTGTGTCAGTCTGTAGGGTTGCGGCGTGATCTTTTCCCGGTATGCGGCAATAAGCTTCTCTATACCCTCCATCGCCTGCCGGGCATGTACTTCTCCGTAAAGCATCACCAGACGTGTGTAAATCGCATCCATCTTTTCAGGCATTATCCAGTCTGACCGCTTCATTGAATTTGTACGTAAAATGCGGCAATACCGACCGTACCGCCGTCCAGGCGGAGAGAGACGGCACACCCATAGGATCACGGTTGAACTCTTCGTTTGCCGCACGCAGTGAGTTGGTGAATTCTTTGATCGCCTGCAACTCTTTTTGACGGTCATAGACCAAACCGTTGACTTCGGAAATAACACTGTACTGCGCAATCGCCCGCTGCGCCTCTTCAAAATAGGTCGTCAGAAGCGCATTGAAATTGGCGCTTGAAAATGTCGTACCGCTCTGGCTCATGATACGAAAAATTGTCTCGGCAATCTCCTTGGTCATCTTCGCGACGCCACCTGCCGCTTCAACGCCTAGATTTTGATGCTTATGCTCATAACTCTCCATAATCTCCGACTGACAAATTCTCTTTTTGGAAGTGTTGTGATAGACTTCGCTCAAAGTCGAAACCTCCAGTCCCCATGTCGGAGAGATACGGATACCCCGTGCCAGCGAGCGGATAAATGCAAACTCGCCCGAAAGGGCATACCGGAAACTGCCCATATAGTCCAGATAGCGGTTTTTTCCAAAAATCCGCTCCAGTGACTTGAGCAGCGGCGTGTAAAAGAGCCGTGTCGCACGCCCGTGTACCCGATCTGTCACCCGGGCGTAATACCCCTTGTTAAACTCAAAATCAAACCCAGGATGGACAATCGGATAAAGCAGCCGCGCGGGGACCTCCCGTGTATAGTTCACGATGTCGCAGTCATGCACGGCAATGGCGTAGGCATCCTGGTCGGAGAGAATATACCCCAGCATCATCCAGACATTGAGCCCTTTTCCCCGCATGTTGATCGACTGAAACCCCGCTGCGGAGAGCTCCTCTTTCAGCGCTTTGATACGCGGACCGTCATTCCATATAACATCGACCGGGGTAGGGATTTCCGACATAATCGCTTTGACTTTTTCAAATTCAGATGCATTCGCCTTATCCAGTCCCAGCACAATGCGGTAGAGATAGGTCACCTTTTTCAGCTCATCCACAATTCGCCGCATCGCATCCGACTCAAACTCACTGTACAGTGCAGGTAAAATCAGCACCATATTGCGTCGTTTTGAGAGCCTGACCAGTTCCGCTTCCATATCTTCGATCGTACGGCTTCCCAGTTTCGGGATAGTCGTAATAACACCGTTTTGAAAAAAATCTGACATATTACTCCTTTATCAGGATCATGATATCCATGACATTGGTACCGCTTGCACCCGTGCGAATCAGCGTACCGTACTTTTGATGGTAGCGGTAAGAGTCGTTGTTTTGCAAATAGTAATCCACATCTTCATGAAGATCGCCGCTCTCCACCACCGCGCCTGCTGCATCACCCACACCGTCTTTACCATCCGTTCCGGCACTCAGAAAAGTACAGATACCTTTCTCTTGAATCGCTTTGAGGACCCAAAGGGCGAGTTCCTGATTGCGACCGCCTTTGCCGTTACCTTTGACTTCCACCGTCGTTTCCCCGCCGAAGATAAAGCAGCGCGGCTTCTCTTTTACCGGCAGTTCTGCATATCGGGCAATCTTACCGGCAACTTCCCGAACATCCCCCTGCATACGGTCAGTGACAATCTCTGCTTCGTACCCCATCCGCTGCGCTTCACGCGCTACCGCTTCCAGCGCTCTCCTGTTCGATGCCACCACTTCATGCACAATCGCCGGATTTGGCATTTTGGGTGTTTCATGAAGAGACGATGTAATCACATTTCGAACAGACTCTGCCACACGTCCCCATAAACCGTATTGTACCAAAACCTCTTTGGCATCTTCACTACTGCTGCTGTCGCAGTAAAGCGGTGCCGATCCGATCGCTTCCAAGTCGTCGCCGATCACATCGCTGATGACAAACACTTTACCCTTTGCCTTTGTCATTGCCCCCAGTCTGCCGCCTTTGATCATGGAGAGGTGTTTGCGAACCGTGTTGAGTTCTCCGATCGACGCACCGCTTTGTAACAACATGGTCGTCAAAACGCGCATCTCTTCCAGTGTCACCGGTGCAATCGGCTTTTCAACCAGCGCGGAACTGCCTCCGGAAAGCAGATAGACAAACTGCTCCTCCGCTTTCAGTTCTGCCATAATCTTCATGAGCTTTTCTGCCGCTTCCACACTTTGGGATGAGGGTACCGGATGTGAAGAGACAAACATCTCCACTCCGGGAACCGTTTCATAAACATGACTCACCAGAAAACTCTTTTTCACTTTCACGCCCTGCGCCAGCAACGCCTTTGCCATACCCGCTACCGCTTTTCCGGAACCCAGCAACGTGATCTCTTTTTCAGCAAACCCCTCCAGATCATAATGCAGATTTTCCGGCTGTACCGCCTCCACACCGCTTTGAAAAAGCGCTATTGCACGCTTTTTATGACTCATGCCACAACACCTTTTCGAGCGCTTCGTTCCAGCCTCTGCTTCCTTCATGAGGCGCTTTGATGAGATTTGGCAAACGAAGCGGAATATAGTCGCCCCCGTACCGGGGAATGAGGATGGGAATATCCACCACTTCCAGCATTGCAATATCGTTGAAGTTGTCCCCCAGGGCAATACTGGTGTAACCGGGGTATCGCTCCAGCACTTTTTGCACCGCTTTACCTTTGTCCTGCCCCGCACCGACACAGTGGTAAAAACGCCCTCCACGAAGAATCTTAAACCCCTCTTTTTCTGCAACAGCGGTCAATCCGGCAATATCCATCTTTTCGTCGATCAAAAAGGGTTCGCTGAAGTCTCTTGCTTTTGCCAGTATCGCCTGCTCTTTCGAAAAACCGGTATGCCGGGCAATCTCTTCGACAGACATATCTTTAAACGCCCGGATACCGAAACGCCCCTTATATTTGTCGATAAAAGCGGCAATCTCTTCATGAGGACGTCCCAGCAACACCTCTTCCCCGTCGGGGTAACAGACGCACGCACCGTTTTCGACAATAAACGGCGCACTGATCTGCATCGCTTTTTGCAAAAGAAGGCACTCCTGACGTGTTTTGCTGGTAGTATAGATGAGAGGAATATGCTCTTTTCGAAGATAAGAGAGCACAGGAAGCGCCCCGGAGAAGCTGTAGTCTCCGTGGTCGAGCAGACTTCCGTCGAGGTCGGTGAAGATAATCAAACGATCAGCCGGCAAATTTCCCTTTCAAAATCTGCTTGCCCAGTTCCACACCCGGCTGGTCGTAGGTATTGACACCCAGAAAGTGCCCGCAAAGTGAGGTAAGCAGTTCATAGTACATAATCATATATCCGGTATTGTACTCGTCGAGTTTGCCGATCTCTATTTTGTCCACACTGATCCCCTGCTGCAGGATACTCTCCATCGTCGCATCACACTGCGCATTGATCAATTCATTAAATGTGTGTCCATTGATATAGTCTGTCTTTTCAAGATGCGGCAGGGAAACATTGGGAATGACCGTCGGCATCTGAAAATCGACTATCTTGATCATCGTCACCGTTTTGTCACGCGGACCTTCGATCAGAAGCTGCAAAAAGGAGTGCTGATCCACCGAACCGATAATCCCGACCGGTGTCATGCCGACATGGTTCCCATCTTTGTCGATTTTCCCGAGCGACTCACCCCAAAGCTGGACATACCATGCGTTAAATTCTTTAAAAGCACTGCCATAGGAGAAAAGCACGTTAATAGGAAACATTTTGCTGTGGGTTGCATAGTAATACGCTTTTTGTACCAGCAAATCTTCACTGTGGTCAAAGAAAGAGTCTTTCAGTGCTTTTGCTCCGGCAAGCAGTGCTCTGGTGTCGTACCCCAGCAGTGTCAGCGGCAGCAAACCAACTGCGGAGAGGACGGAAAAACGCCCACCGACATTGTGCGGAATATGAAACGTCGGCACCTGACACGCTTTGCCAAATGCATCCAGCGGCGATCCCGCATCGGTAATAAACGCGAAATGCTCTCTGAACCTCTCACTCTCCACCGGCGCATCGAAACGGGCGACAATCTGTTTGACATGCGAAGTGGTCTCTATCGTCGAACCCGATTTGGAAATCATGATGAAAAAGCTCTCTTCATACACAAGCTCTTTCAAAATATTTTCAGTCTCTACCGGATCCACATTTTCCAGAAAAAGCAGTTTTCTCTCATTGCGTGACGGTGTATGTGCAAGCAGCGAATCAACTGCTTTGGCACCCAGAGAGGAACCGCCTATACCGATCACCACGATATTTTTGATACCCTTTGCATCAAAATCGTAATCGTCGATAAAAACTTCGATCTTTGTCAGCATATCCGATTCCGGCAGCAGATAATACCCTATTTTGCCGCTTTGCATCTCCGCTCTGAGCGCATCATACGCCGCTGTCACCACCTCATCTGTCGCTTCTTCATCGAAGAAGAGTTCTCTTTTAATCACAGGCTATCCTTTTTAAAACGTCTCGATTATTCTGGAAAACACGCCGTAGAGTGCTTCCACCTCCGCTTCAGATGTGCGTTCGTTCGGTGCATGGATTGTATCGTTAATGACACCGAACTCCACCGTATCGATCCCGTACTCCCCGAAAAAACGCGCATCACTTGTCCCGCCGGCAGTAGAGAGTTTCGTATCGATCCCGGTTACATCTTTGATGGAAGCAAGCATCTTCTGTACCACTTTGGAGTTTCGGTTGGTGACAAACGGTTTGGCACTTTGGCTCAGTGTCAGCGTATAGTCCATTTCATGAAAATATTTGTCTACAAACGCTTCCACATCTTCGATGGTCGTTTTGGTGGAGTTTCGCACGTTGAACATCATCTTCAGTTTTCCGGGTGTAACGTTGGTCACCTCCATACCTGCACGAATATCGGTAATGACAAACTGACTCGGTGCAAAGTTCTCATCCCCTTCGTCGAGATTGACCCCCGCCATATGCGGTAAAACCTGTGCAACGATGTGGATAGGATTTTTTGCCTTTTCCGGGTAAGCGGCATGCCCCTGCATACCGATCTTTTCGATAACACCGTTGATTGAACCTCTCCGTCCGATCTTCACGGCATCGCCAAACCTCTCTTCACACGTCGGTTCCGCAACAATGACATAATCGGGCAGGAAATCCATCGATTCGAGTTTTTTGATCATCTCGATCGTACCGTACGTCGCATCACCCTCTTCGTCACTGGTCAGCAACACCGAGAGCGTACCGTTAAACTCTTTTGTATCTTTACATGCTTTGAGAAACGCTGCCACGCCGCTCTTCATATCCTGTGCACCGCGGGCATAAATTTTACCCTTTTTATGCACCGGTTCAAACGGATCACTTTCCCATCCGTCTCCGGGCGGTACAACATCGATATGCCCTGCGAAACAGAGGTGATCCCCCTCTCCGAACTTTTTATACATGAAGAGGTTTTTCACCCCCTCTTTCTCAAAAAAGATCGTTTCAAAATCTTCAAGATAACCTTCAATAAAATCAAATGCTCCGTCATCATCCGGAGTTACCGATCTGTAACAAAGCAATTTGTCAAACAGGGGAATCAACTCAATAC
>JALWRO010000020.1 GCA_027080605.1 Campylobacterales bacterium | reverse complement strand
CACTTAATCTGATACTAAATGTTAGGAAAAATTGTAGAGTATCAGATTAAGTGCTGGCTAGTACAGTTTCACTTTACCGGTTTAAGGCTTCTACCGCTTCAAGCATCAGCAATCCTGACTCATTGACACTGTTTTTGCCGACAAAGTGGGCTTCGCGGGCGGCGGTGTAGGCTTTGTCGAAGCTCTCTGCGCTCAGACCGCTTCGTTTGATCGCTTCTTTCAGTTTTTTGGGCTGGATGCGGATCTTCTTCTCTTTGATATACATACTGCCGACCTCTTTGATCGCTTTGACGACGCGGTAGATGGTCGGATTGACCGGTGTACCGAATCCGGACGGCACGCCGCTTAGCGCTTTGTCCATAATTTTGCCATATTCCGTTTCGACGACATGTCCGTCGGGAAGGATTTCGATGAATCCTTTCGCTTCGAGTTTGTCCATTGCTTCAATGATGCGGATTTTTTCCAGTTCCGGTTTGTCTCCGTATATGTCGCTGCAACGCATACCGTTTTCAGGGATCATTTTGAAAACTTCCATCTCCCCTCTGGTCATGAAAGGCAGTTTTTTGTGTGTTGCCAGTGCTTCATAGAGCAGACCTGATTTTGTCGGTTCATAGGTGCTCAGTACGCGTTCCTGTCGCGCTTCTTCGATCCACTCTTTGTTGGGTGAACTGAAAATCTTGTTGGAAATGTTGAGACTCTTGACTGCCCAGGAGTGAATGGATCGTTCGTCTGTCTGGTCTTCGATGACTTTCAGACCGTCGTCGGTTACGAAATAGACGCTCTTTTTGCCGTCGGTTGTCTTTTCGGAAACAAGTCCGAATGCTTCCAGACTGAAAAGATAGTTTCTGAGGTCGAAATTTTCTTCGTACCATTTTACCATATCTTTGGCTTCCTGAAATTTGCTTGCGATTTCACGCTTTTTCAGCGGCATTTCATCCAGTCTTCTGCCGTAGCGTTCGATCAGTTTTTTATACTCCGCTATCTTGCGATCGACCAACTCTTTTCTGATCTCTTCGAGTGTCGGCAACTCTTCGGGATTGACCGCTGTTTTCTCTTCGAGGATAGTGTGAATCGTTTTGAGTGTTTCGACCTCCTCTTTTTCGATCGCAAATGTTTTGAGGGGCTGATCTGTCTGATCATGATAGATACGGTAGAGTTCCATCGCTTTTTCACCTGCATAGGTGAGGGTATCGACATCTTCTACGAAACCGAGTGTTTCGAGTTCGGCAAGTGTGTCAAGAGGTACCTCTTCACCGTCTGCGACTCTGGCGATGTTTGCGAGTACGGAGAGGTCGAGTACAGTCCCTTCGTTCGCCCAGCCTCCGGCGGCGAGTGTCTCTTTGAGTGTCTGTCCCAGCAGTGTAAAAGTGTAGTATTCACCGTCAGGCATGGAGTAGGTGAGTAATCGCATACTCTCCAGCAGGTCTTTATAGTTGGAAGTGTCGGGCAGGTAGTGTGCATCTGTCGGACCCACAGGTGCTTTTCGGACATACTCCGCAAGCGCTGCATCGATGACCAGTTCGGGTCGGATAAGTTTGTAGGCGTCATAGAGATCGAGCGCTTCCTGCGTCAGTTCTCCTTTGTCGTCTGCAAAACCTCTGGCTTTGAGCACTTCATGAGAAACAGATGTCGTTTTGTTTTTGTTTCGGTGCGCCGCATCGATCATGGCGATGACTTTGTTGCTGATCCATTTAAAATTTTCTCTCCAGCTGTCGACCGGCTCTGTTTTCTCTTCAACTGTCTGTAAAACTTTTGCGACAATCTCGCCGCCGTAGGTAAGTTCTATTTGCGCGGGTGTCGGGAAACGGACAATTCCCGCAAGATTCAACGTCTCAACCGAACTTTTGTTGAGGTTGGATACGTCGATGCTCTTTTGGGGTGATTCTGTGATAAATTTCAATACTTCTGCTGCGTCTTTTTTGATAACCATAATAAATTCCTTTTTGTGTTTGTTTAACTTATGAAATTTTAGTCTATTGTTATCAACTTTGTCTGCTACCCAGGTAGCATAAATAAAGAAAGAGTAAGAATAAATCAAGTATATAAACAATTAATACCAATCTTGATAAAATATTATAAAAATAATCTGAGTTATAATTTTTAATTGTAGCTGAAGAATTATGCTGCAGGAGTGTCAGGATGGTGAATAAGAAAAAGATTTTGTTTGTCGCGTCGGAAGTGGTGCCTTTTGCCAAAACCGGAGGGCTTGCGGATGTAGCCGGGGCGCTTCCAAAGGCGCTGGCAAATATGGGGTATGAGATTATTGTCGTGATGCCGCGTTATTAC
>JALWRO010000019.1 GCA_027080605.1 Campylobacterales bacterium | reverse complement strand
GTGGTCGAGTCACTGGTTACAGGTCTTTTGACAATCGGTCCAAGATTCGGCGGTGCGATCGACGGTGCAGCGAAATATTTCAAATATGCGGATGATAACAACCTGACACCTGCGGAATTTCTGGCGTACATGAAGAAAGAGGGTGTGCCTATTCCTGGTATCGGTCACAGAATTAAGTCTCTGAGAAATCCGGATCTGCGTGTAGAAGGGTTGAAAAAGTTTGCCAACGAGCACTTCCCTGCGACACCGCTTTTGGATTATGCACTGACTGTTGAGCAATTGACTACATCGAAAAAAGATAACCTGATCCTCAATGTGGACGGTACTATCGGTATTTTAATGGTCGATATGTGGAGAGCGCTTGGATACAGTGAGTCTGAGATCGATGAATTTATCGAATCCGGTACGCTCAATGCGTTCTTTATTGTCGGTCGTTCTATCGGTTTCATCGGTCATGTACTGGATGAAAAACGTCTTGCAATGCCTATGTACAGACATCCGATGGATGATATTCTCTATGATGTACACAAAGCGGAAGAGATCTAGCAATCTGCATTTAAACTAATTTAATACTTTGCCGAAATAGTAGTAATAACTATTTTGGCAAAGGTACTTCTTGAAAAAAGCATTTACCCTTCTCGAACTTGTTCTGGTTATTGTTGTTGTCGGTATTTTGTCTGTGGTAATCGTACCGAGACTTCATGACAATAATTTACGTAAAGCAGCCGAACAGATAGTCTTTCATTTGAAATATACACAGCACCTTGCCATGATGGACAACCGTTTCGATCCTTCTCACGACAATAAATGGTACAGAACAAGATGGCAGTTGCTCTTCTCTAACTGTGGTGGTACTAAGGATACCTGCGCCTATTCCGTATTCAGTGACTGGACGGGACACCACACAGGAAATCCCGATGCACAGGAACTGGCGGTCAATCCTCTGAATCACGGGCAGTTGTTGAGTGGCGGTATGAGTGGAAATCTGCTGATAAAATACAATCAGAAAGAGGCGACAAAGTCTTTGAATATCGGGCAGAAGTACCAGATTAAGAAAGTGCGTATGCATCATTGTGGTAGCAGCGGAAAGCGGATTGCTTTTGATTATCTGGGAAGACCGATTATGGGCAACCAGGCAACGATGACACGACAGTATCAGTCCGGTAGATTGCTGCAACAAACTTGTGAAATGATACTGATTAATAAGGATGATAAACAGATAACCATCCTGATTGAACCGGAGACGGGATATATTCACGTTAAAGAGTAGTGTTGACAGGTCGATATATATGATATAGAAAAATCTTCATATTGTGGATTGCAAAAATAAAGGCTTGCCGTGAAACGTGCGTTTACTCTGATGGAACTGGTACTTGTCGTTGTGGTGATAGGTATTATCTCCGCAGTGATGGTGCCGCGAATGAACGACGTGCAGATAGACAAAGCCGCCCAGCAGGTTCTGGCACATATTCGCTACACACAACATCTGGCGATGATGGACAATCAGTTTGATCCGGCAGATTCGAACTGGTTTAAGAAACGATGGCAGATACGGTTTCAATATACAGGATCGTCTCCACGCAAGTATTACTATACTATATATAGCGATAAAGATAAGAGTAACGGCTATGCCCAGAATGAAATTGCCAAAAATCCTTTAAATTCCAATCAAATTCTGACCGGAAAGAAAGATATTTCGACGACAACAACCGGTATGTATACGAAGAAGATGGATTTGTATAAAACATACGGTATTACAAGTATGAGTTTAACGGGTTGTCGAACCAGGGGTGTATCCGGTTCTCTCAGAATCGGATTTGATTTTCAGGGAAGACCGATTGTAAAAAATATGGATGTACTGACAAAGCCTTACAGCAGCAGCACCGAACGCCGCCTTGCAACCAAAATATGTCAATTGAAACTGACAGACAAAAACAATCACGCTGCAACGATATCTATAGAGCCTGAAACAGGATATGCATACATCAGCAAGATAGAAAGATAAAAGAAAATATTCCTGGAAAAACTAGATAAATAAAAAAATATAATTTTAAACAAATTCCTCCATAAGTTAAGCGTAAATTAAGCATCGTTTGTATATAATTCTGCTCCCAACAACGAAGGGAAGCTAAGAAAGACCGATGGAATCGGGCTTTGAAGCGAGTTTTTTAAAATTATAAATGTTAATCTCTGAAATTTGAGCAAGCGATTCGTACGAGACAGGAATCGAACTACATAAAGTTTTAGTTGCAATAAAACAAAGGAAAGCTTTTTAGCGAATCTTTCTGCTG
>JALWRO010000018.1 GCA_027080605.1 Campylobacterales bacterium | reverse complement strand
ATAGCCAGAAGCACTGCCTCTGCTGCTTCTGCCGCCGCATCCGCAAAACTGACGGAAAAAGAGAAAGAGAGCCTCTCTATGCCCAGCGACGACAATGACGTATCTACCGAAAAAATGCAAGCTTTTCAAAAATCGTTCGAAGGTATTGAAGGGGAAAGACCGCCGGTACTGCCTGCACCGAGAAACGGTATGCCGGACGATCTCAAAGAGATCAGCGGTATCGGTCTGAAAATCGAAGAAGCTTTGAACGATCTGGGCATCTACCACTTCGACCAAATCGCGGCATGGACACCGGAAAATGTCAAATGGATCGATAACTATCTCGTCTTTAAAGGACGGGTCAATCGTGAAAACTGGATCGGTCAGGCGAAACTGCTCGCAGCCGGACAAGCAACCGACTTCAGTAAAAAAGTACAAAAAGGTGACAAAAAGTACTGATTCACCATCCATTCCGGAAGTCCCACTTCCGGAATGGAGACTTCAAAAACTCCCCTTTACCCTATTTTGCTATAATATTTCCCAAAAATCCGAAAGGACTTCATGATTTGCATATTTGATTGCGAAACCATTCCCGATACCGAACTGGTTCGCAAACAGTTTCATCTCGACGGAGATGATCTGAGTGTTACCAATCAGGCATTTTCACTGCAGGAGGAACAGACCGGCAGTGCGTTTCTTCCTGTACCGTTTCATCAGGTTGTCGCCATTTCCGCTGTTATCAGCGACGATTACGGCTCGTTTGAAAAAGTAAGTTCTATCGGCGGGAAAAATGAGCAGGAGATGCTCACCAACTTTCTACAGTTCATCGACAAACATAACCCCAAACTGGTCAGTTTCAACGGCAGAAATTTCGACATTCCCATGCTCATGATCCGAGCGATGAAATACAACCTCTCCTGCCCCGCTTTTTACGACAAAGAGAACAAAGAGCTCAACAAAAGCAAATGGGACAACTACCGCTACCGCTTCAGCGACCGCTTTCATGTCGATCTGATGGATCACATCAGTGAATTCGGCGCGGTACGGGGTCTGAAACTCGACCTGCTGTGCAACATGGCAGGTATCCCCGGAAAGTTCGATGTCAGCGGCGATCAGGTACACACCCTCTACTACGAAGGGAAGCTGGATGAGATCAAAGAGTATTGTGAAAGCGACGTACTCAATACATACTGGCTCTATCTGAAATATGAACTGCTCAAAGGGAATATTATTCTCGAAGATTATCTCAACTATCTCAATACGATGCAAACCAAACTGCTGCAGTCAAAATCCTACACTTCTGTCTTTCATGAAGGTATTAAAACGGAGATCGCAAAATATGATAGCAATTATTGATTACAATATGGGCAACCTCGCCAGTGTGCGCAACGCTTTTGCAAAAATCGGTGCGGAAGCGGAGATTGTACAGGATCCGGACAAAATAGTGTCGTATGACAAAATCATCCTGCCCGGTGTCGGTGCCTTCGGCGATGCGATGGAGCACTTACAAAAAACAGGTATGGATGAAGCCGTCAAAGCGTTTGCACAAAGCGGTAAACCGCTGCTGGGCATCTGTCTGGGAATGCAGCTGCTTCTGGAGAGCTCCGAAGAGTTCGGACTTCATGAAGGGCTGGGACTGATTCCCGGAAAAGTGGTCAGGTTTGACACTGAAAAATTCCCCAAACCGCTCAAAGTCCCCCACATGGGATGGAATGAACTCTTTGTCAAACAGAAAACACCACTGCTGGAAAATCTTCCCGAAGCATTTTACCTCTACTTCGTACACAGTTACCACGCAACCTGCGACGACAAATATGTCATGGGAGAGACGCTTTACGGATACACTTTTCCTGGCGCTATATATAATGGAAACATTTTCGGCTTTCAGCCCCACCCAGAGAAGTCTCACAAAAACGGGCTTCAAATACTCAAAAACTTCAGGGATATGTAATATGGATATTTTACCGGCAATCGACCTCAAAGACGGAAAAGCTGTACGCCTTACCAAAGGCTTGATGGACAGCGCGAAGATTTACAGCGATGAACCGTGGCAACTCGCCAAACGTTTTGAAGAGATGGGCAGCAGGTGGCTTCATCTCGTCGATCTCAACGGCGCTTTCGCGGGTGAACCGAAAAATCTCGAACAAATTAAAAAAATTCGCCAGATGTGCGATATAGAGATAGAGCTTGGCGGCGGTATCCGTGATGAAGAGACTATCAGGCGTTATCTGGACATCGGGATCGATCGTATCATTCTGGGTTCAGTTGCTTTGAAAAATGCCGATTTTGTCAAGGAAGTTGCACAAAAGTACCGTATTGCAGTCGGTATCGACGCAATCGACGGTTTTGTCGCAGTCGAAGGCTGGGCGGAAAAATCGACCATGAAAGCAACAGATCTGGCAAAAGAGTTCGCACAAGCGGGTGTAGAAGCGATCATCTGCACCGATGTCGGCAAAGACGGCACACTCAGCGGAGTCAACGTAGACTTTACGCTAGAAATCGCCGAAGCAAGCGGTTTGGATACCATCGCCAGCGGCGGTGTGAGAGATTTAGGTGATATCAAAGCCCTCAAAGAGACGGGTAAGATATCGGGTGTAATAGTAGGTAAAGCTTTCTATGAAGGTACCCTCGATCTGGAGGAGGCATTCAGGATAGCACAATAACAATCGCGTAAAGGAATAGCATGAAGTTTTTGGTAGTAGATGACAGTTCAACAATGAGAAGAATTATTAAAAATACACTGGCAAGGCTGGGACACAAAGAGATCCTGGAAGCAGAAGACGGTGCAAAAGCATGGGAGGCCATGGGAGAAAACAGTGATATCGATGTACTTATCACAGACTGGAATATGCCGGAGATGAACGGACTTGAACTGGTTAAAAAAGTACGGTCAGAAGATAAATATTCCGAACTTCCGATTATCATGGTAACAACCGAAGGCGGAAAAGCGGAAGTAATCACCGCACTTAAAGCAGGTGTAAACAATTATATAGTAAAACCATTTACACCTCAGGTTTTACAGGAAAAGCTCGAGGCAGTCTTATAATGCGAAAAAGAGAATGAACGAATACTATTATCAACTTACTGTTACCCCCGAAACGTATCTGGATATTTTCAGCGAAACATTGCTGGAAATTATGCAAAATGCCATCGAAGAGAGGAACGGCACCCTCATAGTCAGGGACACTGAACCTCTCGAAGATGTAGCCTGGGCAATGAAAGCCCTCGGTGAAAAGCTCAATGTCAACGTACACACCGAACAGACCCGTGAAAAAAACGAAGACTGGATCAACAAATACAAATCCTCCATCAAACCTATTGCCGTAGGTAACTTTTATGTCCGACCGCAATGGGAAAATCCCAGAGAAAACACTGTCGATATTATCATCAACCCTGCACTGGCATTCGGTTCGGGACATCATGAAACCACCTACTCCTGTTTACAGACAATTAACGATTATGTCCGTGAAAATGATACACTGCTCGATGTCGGCTGCGGAAGCGGGATTCTTTCCATCGCAGCCGCCAAAATGGGCGCACAGGTCGATATTTGTGATACCGACGAAGTAGCCGTGCAAAGCGCACAGGACAACTTCACACTGAACAATATCGATTTTCATGAAGCGTGGATCGGCTCCGCACACAATACCCAAAACCAATATGACGTCGTCGTGGCAAATATTATCGCCGATGTGCTGGTGATGATTCACAAAGATTTAAAAAATCGTGTCAAGGTAGGCGGAATTTTAATTCTATCGGGTATAATTGACAAATATCTTGATAAAGTCAAAGAAAAATTTCAAGACTTTGAACTCATACAAAATTTACAAAACAAAGAGTGGCACACACTCATACTTAAAAGGATCTAGATGTCTCAAGACAACAAAAATGACAAAAAAAACAATTTTTTCAACCAGAATCCTCTGGTTATTTTTGCCATTTTCTCTGTTCTGATCATACTGCTTTTCAAAACGATGGTCGAACCCACCAACGGCATGAACAGCATGGGAGAAAACAGCGCCAAGGCAGGTGGATTTACCCAGGCTACCACCAGAAACATCAACTACTACGAACTCAAACAACTCATTAAAGAGGGGAAAATCAACTACGTTGCCATTGGTCAGACTATGATCAAAGCAGTCGCGGACAACAACGGCATGCGTACGATCTACTACGTCAAAAAAGTCGGTGAAGACAACACACTCATTCCCCTCCTCGACAAAAAGAAAATCCCTTACGGCGGATACAACGAAACCAACTGGCTGACGGAAATTCTCTTTTCATGGGTCATTCCTATATTCATCTTCTTCGGTATCTGGATGCTCCTTACCAGCAGAATGCAGAAAAACATGGGCGGTGGAATTCTCGGCATGGGCAGCAGCAAAAAACTGGTCAACTCCGAAAAACCGAAAGTCACTTTTGACGATGTCGCCGGTGTCGAAGAGGCGAAAGAGGAAGTCAAAGAGATCGTTGATTTTCTCAAATACCCTGAGCGCTACATGAACCTCGGTGCACAGATACCCAAAGGTGTTCTTTTAGTAGGTCCTCCGGGTACCGGAAAAACACTTCTGGCAAAAGCGGTCGCCGGTGAAGCCGATGTGCCTTTCTTCTCCGTCTCCGGTTCCAGCTTTATCGAAATGTTTGTCGGTGTCGGTGCCAGCCGTGTGCGTGATCTCTTTGAAAATGCAAAAAAAGAGGCACCGGCAATTATTTTTATAGACGAAATCGACGCTATCGGTAAAAGCCGTGCAGCCAGCGGTATGATGGGCGGCAACGACGAACGTGAACAGACACTCAACCAGCTTCTGGCGGAAATGGACGGATTTAGCTCCGACCAATCCCCTGTCATCGTACTGGCGGCAACCAACCGACCGGAAGTACTCGATGCGGCGCTTCTGAGACCCGGACGTTTTGACAGGCAGGTACTGGTCGACAAACCGGATTTCAAAGGACGTGTACAGATTCTGAAAGTCCATATCGAAAAGATCAAAATCGCCGATGACGTCGACCTCGAAGAGATCGCACGTATGACAGCGGGACTCGCGGGTGCAGACCTTGCAAACATCATCAACGAAGCGGCGCTTCTTGCAGGTAGAAAAAACAAAACACACGTCGAACAAAAAGACTTTTTCGAAGCCGTTGAACGTGCTATCGCAGGACTGGAGAAAAAATCGAGACGCATCAACCCCAAAGAGAAAAGAATCGTCGCCTATCATGAAAGCGGACATGCACTGATTGCAGAAACAACCAAAGGTGCGAAAAAAGTCTCTAAAGTCTCCATCGTTCCGCGTGGACTGGCAGCACTGGGATATACCCTCAACACACCCGAAGAGAACAAATACCTCATGCAAAAACATGAACTGATTGCGGAAGTCGACGTCCTCCTCGGCGGTCGCGCCGCAGAAGAGGTTTTCATAGGCGAAATCTCCACAGGCGCAGGCAATGACCTTGAACGTGCAACAGACATCGTCAAAGCGATGGTGGGACTCTACGGCATGAGTGATGTTGCGGGACTGATGGTACTCGAAAAACAGAGAAGTACCTTTCTTCAGGGTGGCTCAGTCAAAGAGTACAGCTCCAAAACAGCGGAAAAAGTGGACGAATTTGTCAAAAACTTCCTCGATGAACGCTACAAACACGTCGTACAAACACTCAAAGACTACAACGGCGCCATCGAAAAAATGGTCAAAAAACTCTTTGAGACAGAAACCATCGAAGGCAAAACCGTCGTTGAAATTATCAAAGCGTATGAAAAAGAGCATAACATGGAAAGCCGCCTGACAGATCATGAAGAACCAAACGACGATATCAACGAAGCGATAGACAAAGAAGAACAGAAGAAAAAAGAGTCTCATGAAGAGAAACAACCGGAAGGAAATGAAACAAAAAATGACACAAATAGTTCCGGTGAAGAAGACTCTAAAGAGAAAGAGTAAAGCCCCCTACCCCATTAAAGAGGCGTTTTCCGATTCCTGCGACAAGACGGGAAAACGCCTCTTTTCATTTCCCCCCACTCCCGGAAATGAGACTTCAGTCTCACCAATATATACAATAGATAAAATCATATATGTTTGTTATAATGTCAATCTATTTATAATATATTCAGACAGGAGTCTTCATGACAAGCACCCAACAACGCGACAAACTGCAACGCCAGATCTGGCAGATCGCCAACGAAGTTCGTGGATCTGTGGATGGCTGGGATTTCAAGCAGTATGTGTTGGGTACACTCTTTTACCGTTTCATCAGTGAAAATTTTACCGACTATATCGAGGCGGGTGACGAAAGCATCGACTATGCGTCACTCCCGGACAGTGTCATCACACCCGAAATCAGAGCGGATGCCGTCAAAACCAAAGGCTACTTCATCTACCCCAGCCAGCTCTTTGTCAACGTCGTCGCCAATGCGCACAACAACGAGAGTCTCAATACCGATCTGGCGAAAATATTTGCCGAGATCGAAAACTCCGCAAGCGGCTACCCCAGTGAAGAGGACATCAAAGGGCTCTTCGCAGATTTCGATACCACCAGCAACCGTCTGGGCAACACCGTAACCGAAAAGAACCGTCGTCTGACAGCAGTACTCAAAGGAGTGGCAGAACTGGGCTTCGGAGACTTTGAAAAGAACCATATCGACCTCTTCGGTGATGCGTATGAGTTTCTCATCTCCAACTATGCCGCCAATGCGGGCAAATCGGGCGGCGAGTTTTTCACCCCGCAGCATGTCTCCAAACTCATCGCCCGCCTTGCCCTGCACGGCCAAAAAAGAGTCAACAAAATCTACGATCCCGCATGCGGTTCAGGATCGCTGCTGTTGCAAGCCAAAAAGCAGTTTGACGAGCATATCATCGAAGAGGGATTTTTCGGACAGGAGATCAACCACACCACCTACAACCTCGCGCGGATGAATATGTTTCTGCACAATGTCAACTACGACAAGTTCGACATCAAGCTGGGCGATACACTGCTCGACCCCAAACATGACAACGCAAAACCTTTCGACGCGATCGTCTCCAATCCTCCCTATTCGGTCAAGTGGATCGGCAGCGACGACCCGACCCTCATCAACGACGAGCGCTTCGCTCCTGCCGGTGTTTTACCTCCAAAATCCAAAGCCGACTTCGCTTTCGTACTGCATGCGCTCAGCTACCTCTCAGCCAAAGGACGCGCGGCGATCGTCTGCTTTCCCGGTATCTTCTACCGCGGCGGTACGGAAAAGAAGATACGCCAGTATCTTATCGACAACAACTACGTAGAGACCGTCATATCTCTGGCGCCTAACCTCTTCTACGGCACCTCCATCGCGGTCAATATCCTCGTCCTCTCCAAACACAAGAACGATACCAAAACGCAGTTCATTGACGCCAGCGGCAGCGACTTTTTCAAAAAGGAGACCAACAACAATATCCTCACAGATGCCCACATCGAAAAGATCATGCAACTCTTTGCCGACAAGGAGGATGTAGCGCACACCGCAAGCATGGTCGATACCTATAGCATCGCCGAGAATGACTACAACCTCTCCGTCAGCGCCTATGTCGAGCCTGAAGATACAAGAGAGAAGATCGACATCACCAAACTTAATGCCGAGATTCAAGAGACGGTTGCCAGGATCGACACACTTAGAAGTGAGATCGAAAGAATAGTGGCAGAGATCGAGGGGTGAAACAGTGAGCAATATCATAATCTATACAACAGAAGATGGTTTAACTAAGAGTGATTTGCAGGTAGATAAAGGAACTGTTTGGCTCTCTCAGCAGCAGATTGCTGAACTTTTTCAGACAACAAAACAGAATGTAAGTAAACATATTCAGGCGATATACAACGATGGTGAACTTGATGAGATCTCAACTGTCAACCGGGAGTTGACAGTTCAAAAAGAGGGGAACAGAGAGGTTTCTCGTAAGATCACATATTATAACCTCGATATGATTTTGGCAGTCGGATACCGTATCCGCTCTGTTCGCGGCATACAGTTTCGAAAGTTTGCATCAACTGTCTTAAAAGAGTATCTCCAAAAAGGCTTTGTTCTCGATGATGATCGGCTCAAAAATCTCGGAGGCGGTAACTACTGGAAAGAGTTACTTGACCGTATCCGCGATATCCGCTCAAGCGAAAAGGTGATGTATCGTCAGGTTCTTGATTTGTATGCTACGGCTGTTGATTATGATCCAAAAAGCGGGGAGAGTCGGAAATTTTTCAAAATCGTTCAAAACAAACTCCACTATGCAGCACACGGCCATACTGCCAGCGAAGTGGTCTATATGCGTGTTGATAGCGATAAGCCGTTTGCGGGGCTTACGAATTTTAAAGGTGAGGAGCCGACACAAGCCGAAGCGATGGTCGCCAAAAATTATCTCAGCGAAAAAGAGCTAAGAGTGCTTAATAATCTTGTCTCTGCCTATTTTGATTTGGCAGAGCTTAATGCAATCGAAGAGCGAGAGATGACGATGAGCGACCACATAAGAGAACTTGACCGAATACTGGAATCTACCGGAAGAAACGTTCTAAAAAATGCCGGAACCGTCTCACAGACAAAAGCAAAGCAAAAAGCAAAAATAGAGTTTCAAAAATACAAAAACAAAACCCTCTCATCCGTAGAAAAGGCATATCTGGAAACCATAAACACGCTTGAGAAAAAAGCGAAAAAAGAGAGTCGCAAAAAATGATGCATAGATTTATGGAAAAGCTGCTCGAGGGTGCAACGGTGGAGTGGAGGAAGTTGGGGGAGGTTGGTAAGATAATTCGTGGAAATGGAATGCAAAAAAAAGATTTTATGGAAACTGGTTTTCCTGCTATACATTATGGGCAAATTTACACAAAATTTGGCTTATCGGCAGAAAGAGTTTATACCTTTGTTTCTAATGAATTTGCAAAAAAATTGAGGATTGCTCAAACGAATGATTTACTTATAGCAACTACTTCTGAAAATGATGAAGATGTTTTAAAACCTCTTGCTTGGCTTGGTTCAGATGTAGCTATATCTGGTGATATGATGATGTTAAAACATAACGAAAATGTAAAATATTTAGCTTATTATTTTCAAAGTGAGTATTTTCAAAGACAGAAGACGAAATATATAACTGGTGCTAAAATTCGTAGGATTTCAAAAGATAACTTAGAGAAAATGGAAATTCCCATCCCACCCCTCAAGGTACAGCGTGAAATTGTCCGAATACTGGACAATTTCACAGAGCTTACAGCAGAGCTTACAGCAGAGCTTACAGCAGAGCTGTCCGCACGCCGTAAACAATACAGCTACTACCGCGACAAACTCCTCAGTTTTAGCG
>JALWRO010000017.1 GCA_027080605.1 Campylobacterales bacterium | reverse complement strand
ACCGAAAATCAAGCCTGTTGCACTTAAACGTTCGGAAATTGAAATTAATTGCAATCACTCAAAAAGTTATGCTAAAATGAAAATCGTCACGGATGACCGCAAAGGGCTGATGGCTAATATTATGACGCTCTTTGACGATATAGGCATAGACATTGCGAGTGCAAAAATCCAGACTATTAAAAACAGAGCCAGAAATCTCTTTTTAATTGAAAAAAACGGTAACTTTTGCAGCAATAAAGCGCTTGTCACAGAACATTTAACAACGAAACAAGATCATAAAAAAGGATAGAACACATGTGTGGAATTGTCGGTTATATCGGTGAAGAAAACATCAAAGAGGTTCTTGTCGACGGACTCAGAGAACTCGAATACAGAGGCTACGACTCAGCCGGAATTGCTGTATTACAGGAGAATGATATTCAGTCGTTCAAAGCAGTCGGCAAACTCAAAAACCTCGAAGAGAAAACCAAAGGATTCAACCCGCATGCATTCGGCATGGGTATCGGACACACCCGCTGGGCAACCCACGGCAAACCGACCGAAATCAACGCCCATCCCCACCTCGGAGAATTCAGCTATGTCGTCCATAACGGTATTATCGAAAACTATCAGGAACTGAAAAAGGAGTTACAGGCAGAGGGTGTACATTTCCTCAGCCAAACCGATACGGAAGTAATCGTACATCTTTTTGAGAAAAACTACAAAGCGATCGGAGACCCTTTCAAAGCATTCGAAGCAACACTGGAGAGACTCGAAGGTGCTTTTGCCGTACTGCTCATGACAAAAGTCGATCCCGACCGTATCTACTTTGCCAAACACGGCTCACCGATGATCGTCGGTAACAACGCCAAAGGCGAAATCTTTTTCGGCTCCAGCGATGCTGCACTGATCGGCAAAGCAACAGAAGTAATCTATCTGGACGACGGCGACTACGGTTATACTTCTGTCGAAGAGGGAATCAAACTCTTTCATGAAGGTACACCGAAAGCGCTGAATAAAAAACCGCTTATCGGAGACAAAATCTCTGCTCAGAAAGGCGGCTTCCGCTTCTTCATGGAGAAAGAGATTTACGAGCAGAGCGATGTGATTGTCGATACAATTATGGGAAGAGCGCTGGATAACGAGATTCAGTTCGAAGAGCTGGACGCACACTTCTTCGACGGCATCGACCTGATCCAGATCTGTGCGTGCGGTACCAGTTACAACTCCGGTCTCGCCTGCTCCTACCTCTTTGAGCGACAGGCAAAAATCCGTACACAGGTAGAGATTGCGAGTGAATTTCGCTACAAAGAGCCGCTGCTCGATCCCAAAACACTCTTTGTCGTCATCAGTCAAAGCGGCGAAACCGCCGATACCCTCGAAGCACTCAAAATGGCAAAATCCGCGGGACTCAAAACATTGGCGATCTGCAACGTCGACAACTCTTCTATCGTCCGGGAAGCGGACTATACGCTGCTGACACGCGCCGGTATCGAAAAGGGTGTCGCTTCCACCAAAGCGTTTGCAACACAGGTAATGGTCATGTGGATGCTTTCACTCTATATTGCACAACACAAAAAGACGATGACCCCTGAAGAGATCGCAACAGAAATCAAAGCGATCCGACGCATTCCGGCAGCGGTCAAAGTAAACACCAGACTTCATGAGAAGATGAAACGACTCTCCAAACGATACCTGCACGGACACGGTTTCTTCTTTATCGGACGCGACCTTTTTTATCCGCTGGCACTTGAAGGAGCACTCAAACTCAAAGAGATCTCCTACCTGCATGCCGAAGGCTATCCCGCGGGAGAGATGAAACACGGACCGATCGCCCTGGCAGATGCCGAACTCTTTACCGTCGCACTGATGCCGCGTACTGTCCACTACGACAAAGTCAAAAGCAATGTCGAAGAACTGAGCGCCAGAGACGCGACAATATTGGCAATTTCACCGGAGCGTTTCGAGCTCTGTGACGATTATGTCCACACCTATCACAGCGACCACCCGATGAGTGAATTTTTTGAAATGATGGTCATCACCCAACTACTCGCACTCGAAGTCTCCGTCAGACTCGGCAACGATGTCGATATGCCGAGAAACCTGGCAAAGAGTGTTACCGTAGAGTAACCACCAAAGCGGGACAGAACTTCCTGCCCCGCTACATTTGGACCCGGAAGTGTTGCTTCAGCGACACCTCTGTCTGATTAAATTAAAAATCGTACTGTACCCGCATCTCGACAATATCAGGATTCTCTCTCCCCGATTCATCTTCCGTATCGATTTTGACCATATTGAACATCATGCGCAACTGCGCAGTCATATACCAGTTTAAACCTATCGTGTAACTTTTCATATCTCCCGCATTTTCGAGTTTCTCCTGAAAATCGAGTGCACTGATACGACACGCAACCTCAACAGCTCCGGCACCGCCTTTGGTAACCGGATGTTTTGGACTCAATCGCCCGAGTACGCCATCTTTGGTCTTATAACGTTTGGCATCACCGGTCAAAAAGTAACCTGTCTGTAGATACCAGCCTGAAAAATCATAATCGCGTTTCTTCGTCTCCAGTCGCATTGTCATATATTCACCCTGAAGAGAAAATCCACGGTACTGATAATATCCTTCTATGCCGTAGCGTCCGGTACTCTCCGTATGTTTGATTTTGGTTTTCAGATACCTGGTTTCACTCAGATGTGTTTCGGGTCTGGTGGATAATTTGAGCTTGGTATCGTTTAGATGGGTATATGCCGCGGAAATACCGGTATGCAACAGATGCTTTTTCCCGAATATCTGAGCAAAAGTCGTTTTTCCCGCAACGGTATAATGATCTTCATGAAGATCAAACGCCTCGATCGGCTGCGCATAGAGACCGCCTGACACCCGCCATACCCACGATTTTTTCCGGGAGATACCGTACTCCGCCAGCACACCCACTTTCCGGTCAGAGACAAAAATGTCCGGCAGCGCCCGCTCCATGAAGGTGTTGTATTTGGAACTGGTCAACGCTTCAAATCCGAACGGCTCTTTGATATTTCCTGCGGTCACGGCAGAAAGGTCATTGAATTGATAGCGAAGATAAAGATCTTTCCATTCACCGCCGCTTACACTGTACTCCATTTCATAAGAGAGATGTTTCCAAAGATCACCCTTTATAAAGAGCCTGCCACGCCGAATCTCCTGATCGGTTTTGCTATGCTCGTCATATAAGAACCACGCTTTGTCCAGCACCACCTGTCCCCCAAGTCTGTAAGTCGGATAACTTTGATGCTTTTTGGCATGCACCATACCCGGAGCAAACAGTAAACCGGCAATTAAAAAAGTACTTCCCCTCTTCATGAAACAGCTCTCTGCACTGAAACGGTCATATCGGAACCGGTATGGATATGCTCCTCTTCCATCGCCTGTAAAGAGCCGATCACCAGCAAAGCACTGACAATCAACCCCACTGCAAAGACGGTGTATGCCCACCGCAGCCATTGATATTTGAGTTTGATCTCAGTACCGAGCATATGCAGATGTTTGATAATATGCATCTGTGTCAACCCTTTCGAAGAGATCACCTTCTGTACATTAGCAAGGTACATTTCGGGAGACTGGTCTGCCATATCCTGAAAATAGAGTACCGAGTGATACTCATGCTGATGCTCTTTTTTCAGCAGATGTTTCTTGAAACGCGGTCGGATAGCAAGTACCGCAAACGTAATCGAAAAGAGTGACGTCAGGATAATGGAGATAAATGCATAGACCATTCCGGGATCGCTCATCTGCAAACCCGATGCCGTGATCATCACCGTCAGGATAAAACCGTTGACAGAGATGAGTATACTTGCCTTCGTATCCGCAAGCGATGTCAGTTCGAGGTTCGATTTCAGGGCATTGCGAAAAAGGGTCTCCACCGTTTTGGAAGTTTTCTTTGTTTCGGGGACTTTTCTTCTGTCCAGCCTCTCCGTGCGTCTTCGCTCAGTCGTCTTTCTGCCAAACGGCATATCTGTCATATGTTTTGTCATCTTTTTCCTGTCATTCATATATTACTCTCATCTTGTAAAATCGGCTCTTATACGCATTTATTTACTGTTACGATGCTATAATTTCCTATGGAATTTTTTCACACACTTGAAACAATACTGACCACCGAAACACCGCATGAAAAGATCAAAAAGTTCAGAGATTTTTATGCAGCGTATCAGGCTGGAAACATAAAACCGCATGGAGATTTTACACCAAAAGTTTTTACACGCCCCTCATTTCATGAAGTCTGCGAAATCGTCCCTGCAACCACCCTTCCCAAACGCGGTTCGCTTTCAACCCAAAAAGGGAAAGCCTGGCTTGTACACTCGGTACTGCATATCGAATACTCCGCGATCGATCTCGCACTCGACCATGCATACCGCTTCTCCGGTATGCCCAAAGCCTATTACGACGACTGGCTGGAGGTGGCGGAAGATGAGGTGCGTCACTTTCTGATGCTGGAGGAGATACTTCATGAACTGGGATATCCCTACGGCAGTTTCCCGGTGCACAGCTTTCTCTTCGATGTATCGCAAAGAAGCCTCGATCTGCTGACTCGTATGGCAGTCGTACCGCGCTATCTGGAAGCGTCCGGACTCGACTCCAGTCCACTGGTAATTCAAAAATTGCAGCGCATTGCGGACAAAGAGAGCCAAAAGATCATTGCCGCGCTGGAAGTAATTTTGGAAGAGGAGATCGATCATGTCCGAAAAGGTGACCGATGGTTCGTCTGGGCGTGTGAAAAAGAGGGTGTATCACCGGAAAGTTATTTTGATATTGTCGAAAAGATACTGCCTGGAGCGAAAAAACAGAAAGCCTATGTCAATGTAGCATCCCGCAAAAAGGCGGGATTCAGCTGCGACGAAATACGGGTCATATCGTCACAGCCCTGTGAAGAGTAGTGTTTACTTCCCTATGGTGCCGTATTTCTGATCACAGCTGACACATCTTTTAATATCTGCCGGAGCCAGCCTTTCACCCGGTTTAAGAGGCATTGTCTTCGCCGTCGGAATCATATCGCACGGTGTCAGTTTTTTTCTGACTACCTTTTTACGCGGAGCAGGTTTGTAGTGCTTTTTACAGCACACCAGTTGCGCACCGTCACTCGGATCAACCATAACCCACCCTTTGGCATTGAGTGCAGATGCCAGCACCACTGTTCCAACCAGACCGGAAAGTACTATTTTTGATAAAATGCTCATTCATACATCCTTTGAAATAAATTTATATGCCTTTAAGTATAAACTATACTATCATACATTTCGCTTAATGGCGTATAAAAATTCTATTTTATTGTTTCATTCCGAGCAAAGTATTTAACATCTGGTCTACCGTCGTGATAATTTTAGCACTTGCCT
Source organism: Campylobacterales bacterium (assembly GCA_027080605.1). Lineage (GTDB taxonomy): Bacteria > Campylobacterota > Campylobacteria > Campylobacterales > QNZT01 > QNZT01. The sequence continues at coordinate 3,962 of JALWRO010000017.1, read as the reverse complement.
GATAGGCTGTCTGAAACTTCATGAGGTTCATCAACTCTTCATCCATATCGACACCGCTGACTGCCTGCATCTGTTCAGTGACTGTTTTGGTCAAAAGCTCGGCAGAATCTTTGGCGATGGAAGCGCTGTTGGCATCCTGGGCAATCGACGTGGCACTGTAACGGTAATATTCCGAAATGGTCTGGGTCGTTTTCGAACCGTCAGCCGTTTCAAAGTCAAGCTTTTCGTACTGCATATTGACCATCTCCGTCGCCAGATCGGCACTGCCGTCCACATTTGCTTTGGAAGCGGCAAGTGAAGAGGGGTTTTGTATCAACGCCGGTTTCACATGAATATCTTTCGCATTGCTTCCCTCGAAGAGTTTGTTGACACCCGACCAGCCGGCAAAGTTGGTGCCGTTATCTTCGATGGCGATCCGGTATGCACCGGCACCCGATTTGGGAGCGATAGTCAAAACATTACCGTCGGCATTGAGTCCCGCACTGAAGAGATCATCCAAGTCATTCGTACCGTCATTGTCCCCGTTATCATCCTGATTGGCGTTGATGGCATCAGCAATGCTTTGCATCGTCGTCGTATCATCAAGTGTAATCGCCCGTTTTGCCACGACATCGCCGCTGTTGTTATAGACCACGACATCGAAACTTCCCTCTTTCAGATCAGGAACATCCGCCAGCGGTGTATCGGCTTTGATACCTTCCAGAGTATCGGTTTGTATGCGTTCCTGCGCTACTGATCCGTACAGAGAATTGGTCTTCTGTACCAGTGTTTTTGCCATCGCGTCAAATTTGTCGATATACCCCTGGATTTTCGAGTTGACCGGTTTCCCCTGCTCCAGATCGTATCCGTTGCCTCGGAGATCGAGTATCGCACCCACTTTACCACCCCTGAGTTTAGCGGTTATATCGGTCTTTACCTGATTGTGGTCGGTGTAATAGACTGCCTGAAACGGTGTACTCTGATCCGCCTGCGATATTTCCAGCGGATGAAACGTCACACCGTCGACGATGTTATGCCCGGCGATGTTAATATTGTACCCGTTCCCCGCGTCGGTCTGCATCACTTTGCCGTTGATGGTCGCATCGCCTTTATAGACGGAGATATTGACCATTTTGGCAAGATCGAGTTCGAGGCTGTCACGTTGATCCCTCAGGTCGTTGGCATGCTGATGGGGTACATTTTCTATCTTATTGATCTGCTTGTTGAGATCGACGATATTTTTTGCCAGATCATTGATCTTTTCGACACTGTCTGTCAGCTCCCCGTTGAGGCGATCCTGCATTTTGGTCAGGCTGTCATGTGTACTATTCAAATCTCCGGCAAGTCGATCCATACCACTGAGCACTTCCAGCTTCGCCGCTTCATCCTGCGGATACTGCGCCAGTTTACTCCAGGAGTTGAAAAAGCCGTTCAAGTCTTCGGCGATACCCTGATTGTCCAGATCGGTCAAACCGTTGGAGATCTCTTTGAGTGTACTTTCAGAAAATTCGCTGTATGAAAGGGAAGCATTGGCGCTTTTCAGCCTGCCGTAGACAAACTCGTCATGAAGACGGACAATCTCTTCGACTTTTGTACCGGTTCCCAGTTCGCCGGATGCAGTATCGAGCGGATAGTTCGCTTTTTGTTCGATACGCTGACGGCTGTACCCCGGCGTGTTGACATTGGAAATATTGTGGGATGCTGTCTGTATTCCGGTCTGAGAGGTGCTTAAACCGGAGTAACCGACTCCCAGTGCGTCAAAGATACCCATCACGCACTCACTTGCAGGAAGGCTGCCGGTCTTGGCTTCCCGGTATGATACCCCTCCTCTTTCATCGGCAGAATCGCAGAGACGAGGGAGCTGAAAAATTCATTGAGGGTGACGACAAATTTCGCATAGATTTTATTGGCTTCATGCAGTTGTGTCAGTTTGGTTTTGAAAATATCCAGCTTCTGCTGTACCTCTGCGGGAAGGATTTCATGAAGTGCCTGACCGGGATGTTGCAGTGTCAACTGCTGCAAGGTATCGTTAAAGAGTGTTTTGTTACGCTCGAAACGGTTTACCAATACAAGCTTTTCATGCTGATGCTCCGAAACCCTTGCATGCTGCGCACTTTTAACCAGCGCGATATCATCATAGGTCAGTGCAATCAGACGGTCGATATCCGCAATGAGAGAGTCAAGTTGTAATGTCAGATTTTGCATCGTTACCCCTGCCGACCCGAAGGTCTTACATTATATTTATATAACATATATCGGCAATGGCACAAAAATCTTTAACTTTTTGAGAAAATCAAATATATTTAATTATTTTTGTAAAGTTTTCTGCTCTTTCAAGAAATCGAACAGCATCTGGCTAAATCCGATGTTGCCGCTGAGTGCCTGGGAGAAAGTATCGTTGTACATCGAGCGATAAATTTTATCTCCGGCATCTTTACCGAAGAGTTTATTTTCAGATTTGAGCGAAATATCGAGTACTTTTTTGAGTAAAAAAGCTTCAAATTTATCTGTCTGCTCTTTCAGTTTTTTGTCATTTTCATTCAAACCGACTCTTTTAGGATCGATTTTGGGATCAAACGCACTGAGCACCGCAGTCGTGTCGATACTAAACATCAGATCACCTCCAGTTCGGCATTGACCGCGCCCGCCTCTTTGATAGTCTCCAGAATATCGATAATATCTTCCGGTTTGCTGCCAAGCTTCTGCAGCGCCCTGGCGATATTCGCCACCGTTACCTCTCCATACCGCATACTCAACACGTTGCTGTTTTTGTCAATCGCATAACCGTGTGTTTCAACATCTGAGTCGGGCATGATCTTCAGAGTCAAATCCCCGTGTGTGATCACTACCGGATCGACTTTGATATCGACACCGGCAACCACTGTACCGGTTCTCTCATCAATCACAATTTTTCCGGCACCCTGATAGGGAATACTTAAATGATCAACCGATGCCAGAAACTCGACCATGCTTTTCCCCGCGGGACGGCGCAGCTCTATGGTTCTGGGATCGATCGCCATCGCCACCGTCGCACCCCAGGTTTTGTTGATTTTGTTCTGAATTTTGACCGCTGTTTCAAAGTCTGCTTTCTTCAAACTCAGTCGGATACTCTCTTTGTGGTAGAGATCAAAATCAACTTCTCTCTCTACTATCGCACCTTTAAAAATTTTAGCCGCCGTCGCTTTTCGTTTGTTTCGCTTGTCCGCGCTGTACCCTTTGGCGATCGCCCCCTGCGCCAGCGCGTAGATCTCACCGTCCACACCCCGAAGCGGTGTCAGCAGCAGCGTTCCGCCGATAATCGACTTCGCATCACCGATCGAAGCGACTTCGACATTGATTTTATCGCCGTGTCTGGAAAAGGCGGGAAGTTTTGCTGTTACCATCACTGCGGCGACATTTTTGGCTTTGATATTTCTGGGATCGACTTTAACGTGCGCGCTTTGCAGCATGCTGGAGATCGCCTGTCTGGTAAACTGGGAAGAGGAACCGTCACCCGTACCTTCAAGCCCCACCACAAGTCCGTAACCGATGAGCTGGTTTTCGCGCACACCCACGACACTGGCGATATCTTTGATCTGCGCCGCCGGCAACACTCCCGATATAAATATGATACAAAGGAGAACTAAAAGCAATCTATTCTTCATAAAAACACTATCCTGGAACTTTTTTCAAGATAGTGAGCAAGAACTATGCCACTCTGTAGTAAGTTATCGTTGTTTTACCGAATTTACGGCTTTTCTCTTTCTGAAACGGACCAATGGTATCGGCAAACGGTACACCGCTCATATGCTCGACAATAATCTTCAGCACAATCTCCGGCGGTATCGCGGCAATCAAATCGACCACACGATCGTAAATCCCCTCCATCCCCTCGCGGATATCAAAAGGCGGGTCAATATAGATATACGCTGCTCTCCCCTGCTGTTTCAAAGACTCCGCCAGCAACGGGAAGTGTTCAAAACTGTCGCCGTACACCAGACGGG
>JALWRO010000016.1 GCA_027080605.1 Campylobacterales bacterium | reverse complement strand
GTCGTCAAAGAGACACCTGCTCCGGTCAAAGAAGAGGTTCCTGCCAAACCGGTTAAAGAGGAAGCGCCCGCAGCAAAAACGGAAACAGTAGCTGTTGCAAAAGAGGAGACCCCTGTCAAAGAGGAAGAGAAAAAAGAGACCATCGCACCTGTGGCGAAAAGTTTGAAAAAACGTCGCGGTATTATGATTGTCAAGAAAAAACGCCCTGCAAAAACAGAACGTTCCACCCCGGCAAAAGCAATTATGCCTGATATCGTCGAAGGTGTCAGCAGAAAAAAGAAAAAACCGAAACGAAGTGCGACTGCCAAACAGACAGACTCTACCAAACTCGATATTTTTACCGGAGGCGATATTGCCAACATTGAGATCATGAGTGAAGACAATATGGTCGTATTACATGATTTCAGTTTTGACCTCGAAGACAAAGAGGAGAAAGAGAAAGAGCAACAGCGCAGAAAGAAAAAATTCGAAGCGAACAATGTCCGTACTACACGAAATACCTCTTTTGTACAGCAGCGCGGCATCAGCAGAAAATCCAAACGCAGAAAAAGAAGAAAAAAAGAAGAGGAAGGATCAACAACGATCAATCATATTGAAATACCGGAAGATATCAGGGTGTATGAATTTGCGGAAAAACTGCAACGCCCTATCAGCGATGTTATCAAAGTCCTGTTCAATCTTGGCATGATGGTAACGAAAAACGACTTTTTGGAAAAAGATGCCATTGAAATCCTGGCAGACGAATTTGATGTAGATGTTACAACAATTAACCCGCTCGACGAATTTGACTATGAAAAAGAGTATGAATCAGCCGAAGAAGGCGAAGAACCGCGACCACCGGTCATTACCATTATGGGACATGTCGACCACGGTAAGACATCGCTTCTGGACAGAATCCGTTCTACCAAAGTAACCGCAGGTGAAGCCGGAGGTATTACCCAGCACATCGGTGCCTATACCATCGAGAAAAACGGTGAACCGATCACTTTCATCGACACCCCGGGTCACGCCGCTTTTACGGAGATGCGTTCACGCGGTGCACAGGTGACGGATATTGCGGTAATCGTTGTCGCAGCCGATGACGGTGTCAAACCGCAAACCAAAGAGGCAATCGAGCACGCACGTGCCGCTGATGTACCTTTTATCGTCGCTATTACCAAAATAGACAAACCGGATGCCAATCCCGATCTGGCAAAAGCCGGTCTTGCAGAACTGGGTGTAACCCCTGTCGACTGGGGTGGAGAGCATGAATTTGTCAATGTTTCCGCACATACAGGCGAAGGTATCGACGAATTACTGGAAGTATTGCTGCTGCAGGCAGAGCTTCTGGAACTTAAAGCGAACAAAGAGGCAAAAGCCAAAGCGTTTGTCATTGAAAGTGCACTCGAAAAAGGACGTGGACCTGTCGCAACAGTCATCGTGAGAAACGGTACGCTTCATGTAGGCGATACCATTGTTTGCGGTATTGCACACGGTAAAGTCAGAGCCCTGCTCAATGAAGAGGGTAAGAATATGAAAGAGGTTTACCCGGGTATGCCAGGCGTTGTCGTAGGACTTAGTGAAGTACCGAACGCCGGCGATACGCTCATGGCAGTCGAAAGTGACAAAGTCGCCCGTGAATATGCTCAGAAACGTGCCGAGTATATTCGACAAAAAGAGCTTTCCAAATCTACCAAAGTAACCCTTGAAGAGCTTGGCGCAAAAATTGCCGAAGGACAAATTAAAAATCTTCCTGTTATTTTGAAAGCCGACGTTGCGGGAAGTCTCGAAGCGATTAAAGGGACACTGGACAAACTCAAAACAGACGAAGTCAAAGTCAATATCATCAGTTCCGGTGTCGGCGGTATCACGGAGAGTGATATTACACTGGCAGAGGCAAGTGAACATGCCATCATTCTTGGCTTTAACGTTCGACCGACCGGTAGTATCAAAGAGAAAGCCAAAAGATCCGGTGTCACTATCAAGACTTACAATATCATTTACGACCTGATCGACGATGTCAAAGGCTTACTCGGAGGTTTGCTTTCACCGGTTATCCGCGAAGAGCAGCTCGGACAGGCAGAAGTCAGAGAAGTATTTAAAGTACCTAAACTTGGGCTCGTTGCGGGAGCAATTGTCACAGACGGCGTCATCAACAGAGGTGCCAAAGTGCGTGTTATCCGTGACGGTGTTGTCATATACGAAGGGGAGGTATCCTCACTCAAACGTTTCAAAGACGATGTCAGGGAAGTTGCCAAAGGGTATGAGTGCGGTATCGGTGTCGAAGGGTATAACGACGTCAAACCGGGTGACTATCTGGAGAGTTTCAAACTGGTAGAAGAGAAAGCGACTCTGGAGTAAGCGGTGGAAAAGAGTATCAAACTCCAGCGAGTGGAGTCCGTTTTGCGGGAACTTGTTCCCGAAGCGATCAGCGGACTCTCTGATGAACGCATCAATAACATCCCGGTAATCAACGTGGAGTGCAGCCGAGGCAAATATGACGCCAATGTCTATCTCGATCCTTCATTTGTCGATCCTGATGAAGAGCAGTATATCCTGACTCATCTCAAAAGAGCAAGCAGTTATATCGAAAACTACTGCAAACAGGCAGAGGGATGGTATCGCTGTCCGAAGTTTCACTTCAAGTTTGACCACTCCCTGCAAAAACAGAATAAAATGGATGATCTTTTCAAACAGATCGAAAAAGAGTTAGGCAAGTCAGATGGATAAAACAACGTTGGAAAACCTCGTCAAAGAGTGCGGTGTCACACTCTACGATACAGAACTCGTCACCGAAAATGATCATAAAATCTACCGTATTTACATCACTTCCGAAGAGCCTGTGACACTGGACAAGTGTACCGAAGTGACCAAAATCATCTCCCCTATTCTCGATCTCGAACCACCGGTTTCGGGAGAGTATTTTCTGGAAGTGAGTTCTCCCGGTATCGACCGTCAACTGAAAAATATCGACCATTTCAAACACTCCATAGGCGATCTTGTCAAAATCAAACTCTCTGACGGTAGCAAACTTAAAGCAAAAATCCTCGGTGTCGAAGACAACACCGTGACACTTTACGACAAAGGTACCAAAGAGGAGAAAAAGATCCCCTTTTCAGAAATCACCAAAGCCAAAACCTATTTTGAATGGTAACAGACCACGCTTTTTATATGCAGCTTGCGCTGAATGAAGCGTGGAAATATCAGGCACTCACCTATCCCAACCCGCCTGTCGGCGCACTTATCCTCGACCGGCACGGCAAAATCCTCTCCATTGGGGCACATCATGAAGCAGGACATCCCCATGCGGAACTCAACGCCTGTATCGACGCCGTTCAGGCAACCGGCGATACCAACATCGCGCAGTTGCAAACGCCTCTTGAACAGCACCGTTATCTTACCGAACATTACCGAAACTATTTCAAAGGTGCAACGATCTATGTCACACTCGAACCCTGCATGCACCACGGCAAAACACCACCCTGTTCACTCCTGCTTCATGAACTTGGTTTCAGGACCGTAGTCATCGGCACAGTCGATCCAAACAAAAAAGCGACCGGTGCCGTCGCTTTTTTGCAACAGCAAGGTGTGGACGTGATTGCCAATATCCTCAAAGATGCCTGTGATGCACTCATATACCCCTTCATGAAGTGGCAGAAAAACGAGAACTTTATCTTTTTCAAGCTCGCGAAATTTCAAAACGGCACTATCAGCGGCAAACATGTCAGCTCCGAAGAATCCCGTACACTTGTTCACCATATGCGTACCAAAATCGACTTGCTGGTTATCGGCGGCAATACCGTTAAAACGGATCGCCCGACACTCGACGCCAGACTCGTCAATGCGCCCAAAGCACCCGATATTCTCATCTATACCAGTGACAAAAATATCGACCGTTTCATTCCCCTGTTTCAGGTACCGGACAGAAAAGTCTATATCGAAAAATCGTTTGCACGACTCAACGACTATCGGCACATTATGATAGAAGGCGGAGAGGGTATGTTTCACCATAGCCGAAATATCGTGGACTATTACCTCTTTTTCACATCAGATAAATTTCGCCGGGGTAAAAAGATAGATCTCGATGCTAATTTAAAAAGTTTACATTGTTTCAAAAATTCTTCTGATACAATAGCATGGTTCAAAAACCTCATGAAGGATACTATGTGAAGTATATTTCAATCCTGCTCATACTGCTCTTCGGCGGATGCAGTTACAAAACATCTGAACTTTTTGAAGATATTTTTGCGGAAAACAAAGTCATCAAAGCAGAAGGTCAGTACAAGCATACTATTTCAAAAGATCCACGCACCCCTATTTTGAGTGAACCGACAAAAAGCAAAAAACTCGTCACTGACAATAAACCCAACAGCTTCAGAGGAAAAATCGCCTCTGTTCATTTTGACCGCGACTTTAATCTCTATATGTACACATTCATCGACAACCTTACCCATCAGCCGATTATCTTCTATTACGATAAAAATATCCAGCAGAAAAAATACAGCGGAGATTACAGAATTGTCGTCAACGGAAATTATCTCATCAGTTATAAACAGGTAAACGGGCAAAGTACACAGAAGAGTCAAAACAGTACGGCAAAAAAAACTTACATCATACGGACAAAGTACAAAAAAAGAAGAAGATCGTCCATAAAAGTACCGATTGAGGAAAAAATCGACCCATTATAATCCGATTTTGGAGGATGTTAACTGTTTGTTTACTCTGATGTCTTATACTTTCAGAGTAAACAAATTCATTCAACACTCCTTTTGAATTGAAGTGTTTCTTGATGCGGGTCTTGAAACATTTTACGCGTAAGCCGGCGTTTGCGGAGATGTCGGCTTACACATTCCTTACATTATAGATCAATTTCTTTTAATTTTTACTGAGACTTTTCCACAATTATAATAAATTCTTTTTTGTTAACCTATCTGCGATATACTACCCAACAACGAATCTCGGGGGAGAATATTATGCAAAAGATTTACAATCTGCTCATTTCTATGAAGACCATGCTCTTGCTCACTTTTATATTTGCAGCAGCAAGTGCAGTGGCTACATTTATAGAAAATGACTACGGCACGGAAACTGCGTGGGCAGTCGTGTACGGTACACGCTGGTTTGAAATAGTCATGCTGCTTCTTGCGGTGAACCTTCTCGGAAATATTTTCCGATACAAAATGTACCGCAAAGAGAAGTGGCCTGCCCTGCTCTTTCACAGCGGTTTTCTGGTAATTTTACTGGGCGCTGCCGTATCACGCTATATGGGCTATGAAGGTACCATGCATATACGCGAAGGCATGACGCAAAACCAGATCACTTCAAGCGAATCGTACATTCAAGTAGCTGCGAAAAAAGGTAATAATCAGCTCTATCTCGAAAAAAAAGTACTCATGTCAAAAATCACACCGAATAACTTTACGCTGAAAGGTACACTAGACGGCAAACCGGTTACGATCGCGTTGAAGTCCTATTACCCCGCCGCACACAAAAGTATCGTCGAAGATCCAAACGGTCAGGCAATGGTCAACATGGTCGTCGTTGAAGCGAACAGACAACCACAAACCATCACACTCAAAGCACATGAGCGTTTTCACACTTCTATGCTCGATCTCACACTCGACACACCCAAAAGTGACACAACTCCCGACCTTCAGATTTACACCAAAAACGGAAAGTTTTATTTTAAAAGCCCTGTCAAAGGCAGCTGGACAAAAATGGCAGACCAATCTACCGGCACATTTGAACCGAACAAAGAGTATCCGTTTGTCACCAGACAACTTTACGATTTCGGCTCTGTCAAGCTTGTCCCCAAACAACTCTATCCCAAAGCCCGGGTCAAAGTTGTGGCAGGCAAAGAGAGCGCGGGCGGACGACGTATGAAGACAGCGACTAAATCGGCACTTATCGTCACTATCAACTACAACGGCGAAACCAAAGAGGTACCGCTTATGGGCTTTGGACGCGGCACACAGGGAATTCCCGAAAAAGTCATCGTCGGCGGCGCAGATTTCCAGCTTGTCTGGGGTTCAAAAGTCATCACACTGCCGTTTGCCATTAAACTCAACGACTTCCAGCTGGAACGCTATCCCGGTTCCATGTCACCCTCTTCCTATGCCAGTGAAGTGACACTCATCGACAAAGAACGCAATGTCAACATGCCTTACCGAATCTTCATGAACCATGTTCTGGACTACAGACACTACCGCTTCTTCCAGGCTTCTTACGATATGGATGAAAAAGGTACGGTACTTTCAGTCAACAACGATCCGGGAAAACTCCCGACATATATAGGATACCTTATGTTAGCCATCGGACTTTTACTCAACCTCCTCAATCCAAAGAGTCGTTTCAGAAAACTGGCAAAAGCTGTTACCAGAGATGTTGCCATCAAACTTTCCGTCGCCCTGATCGCCGTTGCGGCGTTACAGACAACCCCTTTGAGAGCTGACACACAAGCACAAACGCCTTTGGAAGTGGCACAGTCATACAACCAGGTACATGCGGACAAATTCGGAGACCTTCTTCTGCAGACAACCGACGGACGGATTACCCCAATGGCTACTTTCGCCGACGATGTGATGCTCAAACTTCACAAAAGCACTTCCGTTGAGGGAATGAACGCTTCTCAGGTAATGCTGGGGATGATCACTGCACCCGATGCATGGCAGAAAATAAAACTGATCAAAGTTAAACACGACAAAGTAAGAAAAATTCTGGGACTCAAGCCGGATCAAAAATATGCCTCTTTCGATGACTTTTTCGACACAAGCAAACGCCAGAGTTACAAACTGGGCAAATACATCGAAGAGGCGAGTCAAAAACGTCCTATCAAGCGTAACGAATTTGACCGTTCCGTTATCAAAACAGATGAAAAGCTCAATATTATGTATATGATCTTTACCGGAGACCTCATGAAAATTGTCCCCAAAGTGGACGATCCAAACCACAAATGGTACTCCGTCAAGGAAGCGATCTCCTCTTTCCCACCCAAAGATGCACAGATGATCCGTATGCTCTTCATGAACTATTTCGGGGCTATCGACAATGCACGCAAAACCGGAGACTGGGCAAATGCGGACAAAGCACTGGAGTTTATCGAAACTTATCAGAAAAAAGCCGGGCATGCGGTCATTCCCCCTGCTTCCAAACTCAAGGCGGAGAAGTTTTTCAAAAAGTACTCTATCACCAACAAACTGATTCCGGTCTATTTTCTGGCGGGTATTTTACTACTGGGGATTATGTTCTATAAAATCGTACGCCCACAGGCGAAAGTCAAAACATTTGCAAAAATCGTTACAGGCGCTTTCTATCTCGCATTTGCACTCCATACTTTCGTGCTTGCGGCAAGATGGTACATCGGCGGTCACGCACCGTGGTCCAACGCTTATGAAGCGATGCTCTACGTCTCATGGGCAATGGCGCTGGCAGGTGTGGTTTTTGCAAGATTCTCCGTTATGGTACCTGCACTGACTTCCATCATCGCAGGATCGACACTGGCGGCAACCTTTTTCAACGAAATGAACCCGCAGATCACCAACCTTGTACCGGTGCTCAAATCGTACTGGCTCAATATCCACGTTTCGGTCATTACCGCCAGTTACGGCTTTATGGCACTCAGTGCGATGCTGGGACTTTTCACGTTGATATTATTCATCATGAGAGGCAAAAATCCACAAATTGACAAGAGTATCGTCGAAGCGACACGCATCAACGAAATGACGGCAATCATCGGTCTGTCGATGCTTACTGTCGGGAACTTCCTCGGCGGTGTCTGGGCAAACGAGAGCTGGGGACGCTACTGGAGCTGGGATCCCAAAGAGACCTGGGCATGGATATCTATTTTGGTATACACCATCGTACTGCACGCACGATTTGTCCCTGCGGTGAAGAAACACTATACCTACCATCTGGCATGGATGACTACAGTCGCTTTTGCGTCCATCGTTATGACATTCCTGGGGGTCAATTACTACCTTTCCGGAATGCACTCTTACGCGGCAGGTGATCCGGTACCGGTACCGAAGTATCTCTATGTCATCATCGCGGCGGTACTGCTCACTATCGCGGCGGCATTTCCGAAACGCAAACTCAACCAAAGCAAAGATGCAGCAGGTATCTGACACTTTTTACACCACCTATGAGGTCAAACGCTCGACGTTTACCTCATATCTCGTTCCATGGTCCGCGTTTGAACAGACACGCAAACAACTTCACCAACAACACCCCAAAGCCAGCCACATCGTCTGGGCATATCGCCATCTCAACGAATATGACCAAATCGTTGAAAACAGTACTGATGACGGAGAACCCAAAGGCTGCGCAGGAAACCCGACACTCGCACAGTTAAGAGGCGCCGATCTTATCAACACTGCACTTCTTACCGTACGCTATTTCGGTGGTATCAAACTTGGGACGGGCGGTATGGTCAGGGCGTACCGCGATGCGGCGAGAGAGGTGATCGACAATGCAACACTGCATCCCTATATCAAAAAAAGTGCTGTTGTGCTGGAAACGCCTTACGCACTTGTCAAACGCTACGAACATTTTTTCACACAACAGGGTATTGATTTCGGGAAAAGGGATTTCAACGCGGAAGGTGTTGTCTGGCATTTACAGTTGAGCGAAGAAGAGCAAAAAGTACTGAAATCATTTCAAACTTCCCGGAAGTGACCGCTTCAGCATCACTCCATAAAACTACTTTCTACTCCAAATCACATTCGTCACACTCATCCGGGTAAATCCGATAGAGCATCATCGGTATATCAAACTTTGTCAAATGTTTCGAACCTCCGAGATAGTACGGTATGACTTCAAAAAAGAGATAAACCACCCAGAGCATGGGATAAAAAACATAGACAGAGATCATGAAGCCTTTCAGAGTGTAAAGCCGGCGTACCCATTTGATGGCAAATTTTGAACCGCTCATGCAGAGTATCGCCTCAAATGCGACGATGAATCCGACAACCAGATAGGTCAGTACAAACGCATATTTGAAAAAGAGCATCCAAAACGACATCATGAACCTTCGATCATGGCGTTCATCTCATCTTCGGTGAGAAGCGGTACGCCAAGTTCTTTCGCTTTTTCATATTTGCTTCCCGGGTCTTCACCGTGTATGACATAGTCGGTCTTTTTGGAGACGGTATTAGTCACTTTCGCGCCCATAGACTCCAGTAACGCCTTGATCTCACTTCGTGGTCTCGACATACTTCCGGTCAATACCACGGTTTTGCCGGTAAACGGAGACTCTTTGATCTCTTTTTTTGCAGGTTCTGTGGGCTGAATCAACTCCATCAACTTTTCGATAAGCTCCCGGTTTACACGGACAAACTCCAGC
>JALWRO010000015.1:298-2322 GCA_027080605.1 Campylobacterales bacterium | reverse complement strand
CAGAAGTTGTTTACCGCCTTTTTCATACATCACCTGATTGACACGCGCCATCACCTCTTCGGTCTTTTCGATGGGCAGATTTGCATCGGTCGTGATTTTGACAGCGATTGCCCCTGTATCCATAGGGGGCATCAGCTCCTGTCCGACCGTCGGCATCACCAGTTTGACGGAGCTCACAAAAAGGGCGATCAATGCTGCAACCAGCAAAAGAGCGACTGACTTGTAAGTGGTCGCAGTTTTGACAATAGCGGCAAAAAAGGCTTGAATGGCATCATTAACTCTTGAAATAACAGTATTAAATCCTCTTTCGACCTTAAGCAACAGAGGATTTTTGATACTTAAAAAGTAGAGCGATAGCAACGGAACCGCCGTAATGGAGATAAAGTAGGAGGCTGCCAGCGCCAAAAGCAGTGTAGAGATCAGAGGTGCAAAAACCGTTTGCGGATAACCGCCCACAAAGAGCATCGGCGCCAGGGCGATCATCGTAGTGATCGTCCCACTCAGGTCGGCAAACATGATCTCTTTTGTTCCGCCAAAAACAGCTTTATGGATATCTTCCCTAAGCTCCGAATAGTGCCTCTCGATATTTTCCATCACCACCACCGTATCATCCAGCAGAAGCCCCAGTGCCAGAATGATAGCCGTCAGTGTGACGACATTGAACTCGATACCAAATAGCCACATCAGGGTAATCGTCGAGGCATAGACCATAGGAATGGTAACCAGTACGACCAGAATTTGACGAAAACTTGCCAAAAACAAAAAGACGACAATCGTGGACATCACAATCGCATCGCGCAGGGATTCGAACATATTTTCAGTACTCTGTGCGATGGTCTCTTCCTGGGTATCGGTCAGTTCAAAGTTGATATTCGGGTATGCTTTTTGAAACTTCTCGATCACCTCTTGAGCATGTTTGATGGTCTGGATCACATCTGCCGTTTCGGCTCTTTGAATCGAAAGGGCGATCGCTTTTTTGCCGTTTCCGTAGTAAGCGGAGCGGTTTTTGTAGTGTCCGAAATAGACCTCAGCCACATCGGAGAGTTTTACAGAGGGGGTTAAAGGCAGATTTTTGATCTCGCTTACCTTGTCTCTTTGCCCGTTTGATTTCAGCAGATAGGATTTTTCACTATTCTCTACAAAACCGACGGCATACTCTTTGTCGTTTTTCCGGATAGTCGCGATGACCTGCCCAAGGCTTAGCTTATAGCGGTCAAGCTTCTCTTTATCGACGATGATCTGCAACTCTTTCTCATATCCGCCAAAGATATCGACATTGGCTACCCCTTTGGTCTTGATCAGTTTATGTTTGATATCCGTAGAGGCGATATCGCGAATCTCTTCAGGCGAAACAGAACCGTTTTTGGGACTCAGCGCATAGACACAAACCGGCGCTGTGGCGGCTGTGATCTTGATGATTTGAGGCTCTTTGATATCGCCTGGGAGTTTGGCACGGATCTTGGAGAGGGCGTTGGTGACATCATTGACCGCCGTATCGATATTTTTGACATACTCAAACTCCGCTCGAATGACGGACACTTCATCGATCGTACTGGAGTAAGCACGGCGAATATTATCGAGTGTATAGAGCTCCTCCTCGATCGGCACGGCGATATTGGAAGCCATACTCTTGGCACTTGCACCCGGTTCGACCACCACGACAGCCACTTCGGGATAGTTGGAGTCGGGGAAAAGGTTTCTGTGGATTTTACCGTACCCCGCCATACCCGCGATCACAAAAAGCGCTAAAACAGAGATGATAAAGTGCGGCTTTTTGAGCACTCTTTCAATCAGTGAGAGGTTGTTTTTACTTTCTAACATTTATATTTCCATATATCGGTAGTTTTGCCAGTAACACTTCACTCCCCTGCGCGATCGCTTCCTGGGGACAGGGTGTGATCATCGTCTTGTTCTCCTGTGCCATCACCTCCTGCACTTTTTTAGCTTCAAACGATTTATCTTTATAGACCATCACATAAAGCCCGTCTTCTTTGTGCAAAAGCGTGTCATTGGGAACAACACAC
>JALWRO010000015.1:0-288 GCA_027080605.1 Campylobacterales bacterium | reverse complement strand
GGTGAGGATTTTACTCACTTTTCCCACAACTTCACGGTCAATATAGACCGGTTGCCCCTCTGCAACGGATGCGCTGTTCTTTGAAAAAGCGAAACGAAGTTTCTGCTCTCCGTCACTCATCGTCAATATCGGTTTTCCCGTAACCGCCAAATCTCCCTGATGCATCACAACCGTATCGATCACCCCTGAAAAGGGCGCTTTGATTTTGAGATAACTCTTTTGTTCATGAAGTTGTGAAATCTTTTGCTGCGTCGCTTTCACCGCCGCACTTTTTCCCTGCATCACAAC
>JALWRO010000014.1 GCA_027080605.1 Campylobacterales bacterium | reverse complement strand
CTTCATGAAGTGAACGTTTCGGTATCTCATACGTCGCAACTTCCCGGATCGTATCCCCTTCCCCGTTGTGCAGATACGCCAGCGAACGCTGCAAATCGTGCAACACAAAATCACACCCGTTCAACCGTCTGGCGAAGTGTTTCCCCAGCAACGGCAATATATTGAACTTCCCCTCCAGCCTGCCGTAGAGCGTACCCTCTTCCAACTCCCCGAAACGCACAAACCCGTACATCTTGTGCAGATAGCGAAAATACTCCTGCTCCAGTTTTTCGATGTAATGTATCGAAGGATGGGTGATGTCGGCAAGGTTTTTCTGATCCCGGAAACCGAGGATAATATAGTCATAAAGCGCTTTTTCAAAATCGCGCGTATCGCACATGAAGATATGAAAAATACGGTTGAAATAGTGCTTCTCAAACCGCTCTTCCAGACTTTTAAGTACTTTTTTGGCATAGGTACGGTTGGCGATGACACTGATCGTCGTATCGAGCAGGTTGGTTTCCAGCGGCGTTTTGATAATCCGGTATGCCACCTCTTTGTGCATATAGCTGCGGTGAATCATCGTCAAAAACCCTTCAAACGTACCGTCATACATATAGGTAATCATATCTCCCCCGTCGCCGCAGGCATATAGGTGTCAAAGAGTGAAGGCTGGTAAAATCCTCTTTTGACAGGTTTGAGGAGCGCCTCTCTGATATGTTCGGGATAGTGCTCTTTCTGCCCGTAATATCTCCCGCCGATCGTCACAAAATAGCGGGCGCGTTTGAGAGATATCCCCAGCTTTTTGAGCGTTTCAAAACGCAACGCCGCAAAGCACCGTGCCCGGATAATCTTTTGCGCCCCGCGTATGCCGATCCCCGGTACACGGATCAACACCTCTTTCGGCGCACGGTTGATCTCCACTGGGAAAAGTTCCATATGATCCAGCGCCCAGACAGTTTTGGGATCGAGTTCCAGATCGAGGTTGGAGCGTTTTTCGAGGATTTCATGATAACCGAAACCGTAAAAACGCAGCAGCCAGTCCGCCTGATAGAGCCTGTGTTCCCGAAGCGTCGGTGGCGCAGTCGTCACGGAAGGAAGATTTTTATCGTCGTTGGTCGGAATGTAGGCGGAGTAATAGACCCTTTTCAGCAACGCTTTTTGGTAGAGGTTGGAAGATAGCCCGAAAATCTCGAAATCGCTCTCCGGCGTCGCACCAATGATAAGCTGCGTACTCATGGGAATGGGTTTACTACTTTTTTCGAGCGTGATATCACGCGCCTCTTTGAGCGGCAGCATCAGCTTTTGCTGTGTTTTTTGCGGCGCCAGCAATTTCAGACTGCGGGCGGAGGGGAGTTCCAGATTGGAACTGACCCGCGTCGCCAGCTGACATGCCCGCGCGATCAACTCCCGCGAAGCGCCGGGAATCAGCTTCAGATGCACATACCCGTTAAACTTATACTCAAACCGCAAAATCTCCAGCACATTGATCAACAACGCCATCGTCTTGTCTTCACTCTCCAAAATCCCGGAACTTAGAAACAACCCCTCAATATAGTTACGCTTATAAAAATTGACCGTCAACTCCGCCAGTTCCCTCGGCGAAAACGCCACCCGCCGGATATCGTTACTCTCCCGGTTGAGACAGTAAGCGCAGTCATAAATACAAAAGTTGGTAAACAACACCTTCAAAAGCGACACACACCGCCCATCCTCCGTAAAGGTGTGACAAATACCGCTTTGATGGTTACACCCGATCGTCCCTTCCCTGAAATTCGACTCCGCCCCGCTGGAAGAGCATGAAACATCATATTTGGCACTGTCGGAAAGAATGGCTAACTTCTGATAAATATCCATAGGGGAAGTATAGCGTTATGAAACATGGAGAAGGAATTTTATTTCATTTTGAAATGTTTTTGCTAATGCAATCCTCGCAAACTCCTCCAGTTCGGTCTGGCAAAACGTACTTTCTCATGAAGGTTGATATCCGTACAGAGTGCCACAATATCCCGTCCGTTCTTTACTTGAAAAAGGCCTGTATGAAATAATGGATTGGTTATTTTGAGCAACTTCAAACGGTATTTTTGTATCACTCCGGTATCTATTTTTCTCTTGCCGAAACTGATGTAAAGCGTCCGGGTATCCCGGAAGATTCTCTTTTTTCGCATGTAGCTTTTCGCTGTGGTTACAGTAGTGCGATTTATTTTGAGCGGGATGTAATTCTCTTTTTTACCATCTGGGTAAACAAGTTCAGCGGCAATAAGTGTCTGTACCGTCAAAAAGAGCATCACTGTCAATAGATATTTTTTCATTTTGCATGTCCGTAGAGTGTTATTTTTGCGCTGTGCAGGAT
>JALWRO010000013.1 GCA_027080605.1 Campylobacterales bacterium | reverse complement strand
GACAAAAACGGCTACACCCTCACCCCCTTCTACGATATGGTCTGCATCGCGATGTATCCGGAATTTGAACAACAACTCTCCATGGGCTGGGGCGACAACTTCGGCACCGATATACAAAAAAAGGATATCGAAGCGATGTGCCAGACATGCGACATCAATCCCCGTCTGGCGTTTAAAGAGTTAAAAAATATGGCGAAAAAAGTGCTTAAAGCGCTGGAGGAAAACAGGTTTTCAGAAATGGCTTCCGGGGAGGGAGAGAAGGTGTTTACGGAGGAGATGGTGCAGTTTTTGGAGGAGCGGGTGCGGGGGTATGTTTCATGAAAGGATCTTGTCACATATACAGAAAAAAATTTTTACCGGAAACAGCACAAACTTATGATACAATCCTTAAAAAAGTTTAGCCAAACAAGAGGACACGGTGAAATACGAAAGATTGATCAAAGAGTGTTTTTGGGATTATCATTTTACGGATCAGGATATAGAGAAACTGTTGCATAGCAACGACTTTCATGATAAACAGTTTTTGTATGAAAAGATACTCGTAAACAGCACCGATCTGCTGGGCGATATGCAGTTGTTTGACCGGGACGATCTGAAAAAATTGACTGAAACCTATAAAGTCCCCTCCTTTAATCGTGAATACATACGAAAGAGGCATAATATCGTCCAATACTTTTTCTTTGATGAACCTTTGCAGATAGACGAGTTGAAATGGGTAGCATAGATTATAAAAAACTCTATTCTTTACAGGATCGGGTACTTGAAACAATCTTTGCACTTGAAAGTGAGTTTTATCTGACCGGAGGCACTTGTCTTAACAGATTTTATCATGAAAAAAGATACTCGGATGATTTAGACTTTTTTACAAACAGTTCAAACAGATTTTCATTTTCTGTAAGAAATACGAAACTGGAGCTGACAAAAAAATTTGAAGTCACTACTGTTTTGGAATCCAAAGATTTTGTAAGATTTATGATAGACGATCTCCTTCAAATTGATTTTGTCAACGACAGAGTACCGCACTATAAAGATGTCATCGTTTTAGACAACGGTTATGTCATCGACAATATAGAAAACATTTTGAGCAACAAACTAACAGCGGTCATAGGCAGGGACAATCCAAAGGATGTTTTCGACATCTGTCTGATCTCAAAATATTATCGTTTTGACTGGAAAGAGATTTTAGAGAGTGCACACCAAAAAGCCGGCTTTGGGGATGAGGAGTTGATCGTCCGACTCAAAAGCTTTCCAAAACACCTTTTAAAACAAATCAACCTCATCGACAATGATTTTCTACAAGATTTTGACCGGCAATTTGAAACAATTATTGAGGAAATAACAGATAAAATCATCCACCTTCCGCAGAATATCTAAGAAAAATCAAAAACTCCGCGACAAAAAAATATAACAGAATTCCAGAGACAGAGAAACTCTTTTGAGAGATTTTTTTAAAAAAACTGATAAAAAAGTGGAACCGAAAGTGGGATCCAGACAATAAAAGTGAAATTTTGGAATATTCATAAGCTCGAAGAAAGCTCGTTATCAAGGAAGTTTGTAAATGGTGACAAGAGAGGGACTTGAACCCTCGACCTCCGGCTTATGAGACCAGCGCTCTAAACCAGCTGAGCTACCTTGCCACAAAATTGAGAGTGGATTATAGTCAAAAAATTCTTTAATTACTATTAAACAATCTGACAAACGTAAAAAGAAGATTATCTTTTCAACTTCATGAACTACTGTTATATTTTAAGTAAATACATATATTTAACATGCATATACTATTCTTTAGTCATAAAGACTAAGTTTTTATGAAATTTTGCCGTAAACCTCTTGACATCCGTCAATTTTTATTGTAAAATTTCATCGCTTTAAAGATATGAAGCTTATGGGCACCTCTAAGAACCCTATGCGGTCTCAGCGTTACAGAGAAAGTCACAATCAAGGCAGCACTTTGCAGACCTAGCCGTAGCTAAGTCAAAAAGGGCTAACGCAGAGTGTGGCTTTCTCTGTGACGCCCTTCGGGAGGGCTTTGGGGGCACGATCTTTTCTCCGTTTTCCGATTGACGTAGCTACGGCTATGCCTGCTCGTAAAACAGAGAAAATCTCATGCCTCCAAAGCCCTCTGAGATCCGTATAGGGTTCTTAGAGGTGCCCAAGTATCAAAAAACTTTAGCTAAAAACATACTAATAAAAGAAGGAGTTACACATGAACTTTACACCGTTAGGTCAAAGAGTTTTGGTCAAGAGAGTGGAGGAAGAGGCAAAGACTGCTTCCGGAATTATCATTCCTGACAATGCAAAAGAGAAACCGTTAATGGGAAAAGTAGTTGCT
>JALWRO010000012.1 GCA_027080605.1 Campylobacterales bacterium | reverse complement strand
AGATTCTGAACTTTCTTTTCGTCGATATCGACGCAGATGACGTTGTTACCCATCTCGGCAAAACATGTCCCTGTCACAAGTCCTACATAGCCTGTGCCTATTACCGATATGTTCATGATGTTCCTTTGTATATTGATTACATTATATTGGACTATATAAGCAATTTACAGTCCAGTTTTTATAAAATTGTTATTGATCGATCCTCATAATGTCCGCCAATGGCAAAAATATAGATCGCGGTGTCGTCAAATGTGTAGATTAGCCGGTCTTTTTGTGATATCCTGCGGGAATAGAGTCCGCTCAAAGCGTGTTTGAGTTTTTCCGGTTTGCCGTAGCCTTCTGCAGGATTTTGGTCTTTGAGCATCTGTTTGAGTATTTTAACGAGGTTTTTATGAAGTCGTTTCTCTTTTTCACGCAGTGTTTCGTACCTTTCCCATGTCGTCCCCTCGAAAATCAGTACGCGCACTATGCATCCAGTTCTTCAAGTCTTACAGTACGTCCGTTCTTGTTATGGAAAGTGGATAGAGACTCTTCGATCTGGTGCATCAGGCTTTTATTACTGAGAATATAGAGTGTCTCCTGCTCCCGTTCATAATCATCCGCCGAGAGTACCACAAAATCTTCGCCGTTTTTACGGCTGACCATCAACGGTGCATGATTGTCAATGGCTTCATCGACATATTGTTTCAAATTGGCACGAAATTGGTTCACAGATACTGTCATCAGAAACTCCCTTTTTCGATAAAATCTGCCAAATTGTACCGTAAAGCCGTACTGTTGTCAAGATTAAAAGGGGGGGGGTATAAAAACTGTACCTGTTTATAGTTATAAATCAAGCTTCTGATTTGTTTTCTGGCTTGTAACTCATATATATCCAGCTGAGGAGGAAGGTATGGTGGAACACCGCACCCTACGGTACTCCATGGGGTGTAAAATCTAAAGCCTATATCGTTTTGGAAGAGCTTTTGAAGCTTGATGATTGTGACATAGATATTGTCGAGATGAAGATAGCGGAATAAGTCAGTTTTACGCAGCGTTGCCGGAGCCCTTTCGGGCTCTCAGTCAAAGGCGCCTTTTTGAAACTGTGTAAAGATTTGCGTCGCCAGATCAATTCTCTCGCTGAAACTCTTTTTGGAGGCTCTTTCATGAACAGTATGATCACCGTCGCCAAATGGTCCAAATCCGTCCAGCGTCGCAGTCCCGTGACTTGCCACAATATTTGCATCACTTACACCGCCTCTTTGTTCTGTCGGTAAATTGCAATTGCATACCTGCCTGAGCTGCTTTAGAAAATGGTGCTGCTGACTGTTCGCTTC
Organism: Campylobacterales bacterium; assembly: GCA_027080605.1. Lineage (GTDB taxonomy): Bacteria > Campylobacterota > Campylobacteria > Campylobacterales > QNZT01 > QNZT01. The sequence continues at coordinate 8,060 of JALWRO010000012.1, read as the reverse complement.
CATGACATCTCGCTGAATTCCACCGCTTAACACTGCTTTGGAACCGTCAACAAAACTGGTATTTACAATACGCTCTATCTCTTTGAGCAGATACTCTTTCTGTTCTGATTGAGTATAACGTATTTCAAATGTCAGTCGTGCTTTGGGTGAGATGGTATTTGCACCGATACCCCCTTCGATTTTTCCGACATTGACGGTGGTACCCTCTTCCAGATTGGTCAGTTTGACCAGCTCCTGCAGTTTATAAGAGGCTTCGAGATTTGCATCGATTCCTTCTTGGTAATGATTGCCGGCATGGCTTGCTTTGCCCTCTATATCTATAAAAAAAGTACCGACACCTTTACGTGCAATCACCACTTCGCCGTTCTTACCTGCAGCTTCAAAAACCAGACAGTAATCGTAGTGCGGCGCCAGTTTTGCCGTCAAATATTTGCTGTCGTCACTACCCGTCTCTTCGTCGCTGACCAGCAGAAAGTCTATGTTTTTAATCTTGCCATATGCTTCAAAAGTGTTACGCAACGCCTGCAACGCAACATAATTTCCACCTTTCATATCACATACGCCCGGACCGTATATCCACTCTTCATCTTCATGAAAACTTTCAAAACTGCCCGGTGGGAAGACGGTGTCCAAATGCCCGAGAAGCAGCAACTTTTTACCCTCCCGTTTTGGCGCAACAAAGTGTAAATGATTGCCGACATCGCCCCTTTCATGAAGTTCGCACCGATAGCCCAGTGCTTCCATCCAGCTTTTAAAAACAGCGCCGTTTTGATCAACACCCGCTTTGTTTTTGGTATAGGAGTTTATCTCTATAATATGTTTCAGTTCACTAAAATCTTTGATCATGGTTTTTTCCCGGTTATCAGCCGGTTACTTCCCTTTCGCTTTCTGAATCGAATGAATATAAGTATAGTCCACCGGAATTCTACGCTCTTTGGGCAAGTGTGCCGCAAGTTGATTCACCACTGAGGTGAAATCTTCAAAGAGGTAGTTGGCATAGCTTCCCGGGATGGGATTGATTTCGTTGAGATAGATTTTATCGTCGATAACAAAAAAGTCACACCGTATCAGTGCCCCCTCAAAATGGGTGTTGTAGATCTTTTTAAAGGCTTCATGAAGTCTCTTTTTCAGCTCTTCGGAAATATCTGCCGCAAGTACCTGTTTGGTGCGGGAGAAATCGAGATATTTTTTATCAAAGTCGAGAAACTCCTCTTTGTGCGGCTCTTCAACGATAGAGAAGAGAAATGTTTCTGCTTTGCATCCGGCAAGGTTGTACTCTTTGACACCCTCGACAAAAGGTTCGATCAGTACCGCGTCGTCAAATTCATACGCAACATCGAGTGCGTATTCGAGTTCGCTCTCCTCTTTGACGATGCTCACACCGATGGAACTTCCCAGACGAAGCGGCTTGATGATGAACGGACAGGGTGTTTTGACACTGTACTCCCCTTTGTGCAACACTTCGTAATCGAGTACGTCAATGCCGTACTCTCTGGCATACCATTTGGTGTAGAGTTTGTTAAAACTGAGTACACTCGCCTCCACGCGCGGTCCGATAAAAGGGATGCCGAAGAAGGTAAAAAGTGCCGCGAATTTGCCGTCTTCCCCGTCCCCGCCGTGTACCAGATTGATAGCGACGTCAAAATCGAGCTGTTTCTCTTTCAAGAGTGCTTTTTGGTAAAAACCGCCGTTTTTAAGTGTCAGTTTCGTCTCTTTGCGATACTCTCCGCTGCTGAAGAGTTTCGATTTCATTTTGGCAACAGGGATCAGGTAAAATTCTCTGTCGGCATCGCAGAAGATAAAGAGCAGATCGCTTTTGAGTACATCTTTCAGCGCAATTGCACTGACGATACTGATCTCATGTTCGTAACTCATCCCTCCAAAAACAATTGCATACTTCACATATTTTCCTTATCTTAAATTTTTCAGGGCTTCTTTGATCAAATCCTGCGTGGTTTCAGAACTGCATGAAGCAAGCACCTTCTGCACCTTCTCTTTTTTAAATCCAAGACTCTCCAGTGCCAGCTGTGCTTCCTGTCTCGCACGTGAAGCGGTGTCGGTCACATTGCTATCGAGAACGAAGTCTCCAAGCTCCACCAAAAGACGTTTGGCACTCTTGGGACCGATACCCGGTACCGCTTTGATCGCGGTAACATCCTGCGCCATTACCGCTTTGGCAAAATCTTCGGGTGAAAAAGTGGAGCAGATCGCCAGCGCCGTACTCGGACCGATACCGGTTATCTTGATGACACGGTCAAACATCTGTTTCTCTTCCAGCCGTGTAAAGCCGTAGAGATTTTGACTATCCTCTTTAAATATCTGCGTCGTGTGCAATACGACCTTTTTGGAGTCAATGTCTGCGGAACAGTTCAGGGAGATATGCACCAGATAAGTAAGACCGTTGGGGAGTTTCAGATGAAGCAGTGTCGGTTCTTTATGAACCACTTCACCTTCGATTGCGATGATCATGAATGATAAATTCCTTTAGCATTTGGGAAGATTACGACTTGCGTTCAAGTACTTATGTGCCGTCCTCCGTCGTTTTGATCGTGATTCTTTCACTCATTTCACCATCCACAAAAAGGTGGGAAACTTCAACCGGAGGCTCTACGACCTTGAACTTCACTTCGTTGAACTCTTTCCAGACCGAGTGGTTGATGACCTCTGCTTTGAAGACGGCATTGATCAACTCTTTGAGGTCTGCGTCGAGTTTTTCGAGCGCTATTTTATCATCTTTTAACTCTTTTAATAATAAATTGTGCTCTTTAATATTTTCCTGATTCGACTTTAGTTTGTTGATGAGTGAAACAGGTACATTGGCATTGCGTTTTTTCAAAGAGAGTACCGTTTCGTTGATCTGGCGTATATTTTCCTGGTCATTCTGGATCTTTCGGCGCAGTACTTTGATCTTTTTGGTCTTTTGTTTAATCTCTTCTTTCAGCGTTTCGATCTCCTCTTCCACCCTTTCGACACGCTCTTTGAAATCTTTTTTACACTTCGGATCGATGATAAACTTATTGCCGTTACCGTTGAGAATATCGATCTCAATATGCTCCGCCGCAAATACCGATGCATTGGAGAGTACCTCTTTGATATAGACCTCTTTGGCGATAATCTCACCGCCGGAGACTTTTTCGACATAGACTTTGTTGGCTTCGATTTTCCCGTTTTCGAGAATATTGACATGTACAATATCCGCCTCTTCAATAATCCCTTTGTGCAGATGTACGGTGACATCATCGGCAATGATCTTCGCACTCTGGTGCGTCTGTCCGCCGATCTCCACTTTTTGTGCGATCACTTCCGCACCGCTGCCCATATTTCCGGTCGTTTTGACTTCACTCGTCTCAATCTTCACACCCTGCCCGATCGCATCGCGCAATACATCCCTGGCTTCAATATTGATTTTGATATCCTGCTCATCGTCGCCCGCTTCGATCGAACCGGTAGAGCGAAAACTCACCTCTTCGACACAGAGTTCATCGCGTATCTCGAACCGGTTATTATCTCCCCGGTAGATAAATCCGCTTTTCAGTGCATAGTAACAGGTAACGTCATCGCTCTCCTCGACTCTGAAGTCTTCGCTAACGCTCACTTCAAGATCACCGGAGAGTTCGACTTTGGTAAATTTCAACACTTCACCCTTACAATTTCTCCCGTGTCTGCCTTCCCGAAAACGTCGCACTTCGATCGCCAGTTCCCCTTCGGAAACCGTATGCATAAAGTCACGTTTACTATGATCGACTCTGTCAAGATCGGAAGAGTCCTTCACCTCTTTTTCCAGATAGTGCAAAATCAATTCCCCGTTATTCTGGCTGACAGGTTCGAGTCCGTCGCAAACCCGCACCATATAGTCTCTGGAGATTTTACCGTTAACTTGAATATCAGATACAAGGGATTTGATCTGCTCTTTTGCGCGATCACTCATGAAGCCGATTAAGAGTCCGAGTCTCGCTTTGCGTACATCGATCTGCGCCACCAGCTGGCTGTGCAACTCTTCATGATAGCGGATATTGTTCTGCTCCGGCACTTTAAGCATAATTTTTGTCAGGGATTTATTGCCGCCCATAGACATTTTAATCGGGAATTTTTCAGATTTGTTGCGGAGAAAAATTTCTATCTTGATTTTCTGGGCAATATCGATGGAGGGATTGCGCAGATTCTCTTCCGTAAAAAACTTCTCCTGCTCCAGCAGTGTCAATTCGTTGTATTTGGGGGCATCTTTTTTCCGATAGAGTGTTTTATAGGCTAAAATCCGGAAATCGAGCTGTTTGGGACTCAACCCGTAACGGGCGGCAACTTTGGCGAGGTCTCCCGGTACATTGTCGCTGTATAGTGTTATATTTTCAAATACTGCACCGTCAGTGCTTTTGTCTTCATGAGATGATGCAGAAGATTTGAATATATCCAGTAAAGCCACCCTGATTTCCTTCTATATAGATATTGATTTCCTATATATCGGCAGGGTAACTATTTTTTTTAATAAATTTTAACCAATTAGTACAAGGGCACCTCTGAAAACTATACACAGTACATAGCTTTTTATATATGTTCATAATCGAGGCGAAACAACGCAGGACTAGCCAAAGCTAATTCAAGGCGTTTCAACGAAGAGTATGGACATATATAAAAAGCCCGAAGGGTGAGCATCAGTAAGGCAATCTTGCACAAAAAATTTCATCGCCGTAGCTTTGGCTATGCCTCAAAAATTGTTTTGCACAATCTTACCTTACTGATGTTCACTATGTACTGTGTATAGTTTTCAGAGGTGCCCTTATTCTATTTTTTCTAAAACATCCTCCAGTTTTTGATCGACGGCGAAACATCTGTCTATTTTACAGGCAAGAAATTGTTTCTCATCAACGGCTTTACACAATAGAAACGGATAGCGTTTGGCGGCAATCCTCTCTTCAGCTGCCAGCAGCGCCTCTTTTTGCCCTTTGAGCAGCACCCATCCGTAACTTTGCCCCAGATAGACCCGTACCAGTGTCGGGAAGTTGTGTACGGAACGTACCATTTCACCACTCACTTTTTTCAGCGCTTCGGTTGCAAAGTTGTAGAGTGTGTGATCTTCCGTTAAATTCGCTATTTTGAAAATAGCATCGAGCATCACTGCGGTAGCACTTCTATAAGAGGTATCGTAAACGGAGTCTTCAGAAACGGCATCTTCTTCCGCCATGTACCACATCCCCTCTTTGTAAAATTTGCCGATCGCCTTTTGCATCAACTCTTCCGCCAGTGAAAGGTATTTTCTATCCAGGGTCACCTGGTGCGCGGCAATGAGTGCGGACATCAGAAAAGCGTAATCTTCCAGATACCCTTTCACTTTCGGTGCTTTAGGCAATACCATCTGATGATAGAGCTCCCCTTTGACAAGAAGTTTATCTATGAGTTTTTCCAGTGCATCCAGCGCCCTCTTTCGGTAAGCCCCGTTGATACGCGATGCTTTCAGCAGTGCCTCGATATAGAGCGCATTCCATGAAGTCTGTATTTTATAGTCTATAAAAGGATAGTTTCGCTGTCTGCGTATCTCCGCCAGAATAGCAATCGCTTTTTCCAGATGGAGCGGCTTTTGGTCACCCGTAATATGTGGATTGCTTTTGCCTTCAAAATTGCCGGCAGGGGTAATACCCAGATAATGCAGCAGTGCTTTTGCCTCGTTTGTATCGATACCGCCTTTGGTCAGGGCATCGAGTGCTTCATGAAAGTCATAGACGAAATATTTCCCCTCTTCCCCGTCACTGTCCGCATCGCTCGCGGAGAAGAAAAGTCCCTCTTTTTGAAAACGCGCTGTAATATTTTCCACTGTTTTGGAGATAACCTCTTTAAAAATCGGTTTGTGTCTCAAAAGCCAGGCATCACTGTAGACTTCGATCAGTTCAGCATTGGTATAGAGCATCTTCTCGAAGTGCGGTACCCTCCACGCTTCATCGACGCTGTAGCGGTAAAAACCACCCTCTATCTGATCGTAGATACCGCCCTTTGCCATCACTTCGAGTGCATCGGTCGCCATCTCCAGCGCCTCTTTCTCTCCGGTAAGCCTGTAAACGGTCAGAAGTGTCTGCAGGGTGGTCGCATGGGGAAATTTCGGCGCCTTACCGATACCCTTGTATCGAAAGTCGTAACTCTCCTTCACCCCGTCTACAAATTTTTGCGCAATCTCTTTACCCGCAATATTTTCAAAAGTGAAAGTATTTTTCTTTCCTGCAACGCTCTTCATCGCGGCTTCAATCGAGTCGGCGCTTTTGTAGACGTTTTCTCTTTTGTCACGAAAGGTTTCATAGAGGTACTGTGCCATGCCACGCAGTCCCGGACGACCGTAACGGTTATCCGGCGGCAGATATGTCGCGGCATAAAAGGGTTTTCTGTCCGGTGTCATAATGATCGTCAAAGGCCAGCCGCCGGAGCGTTTGTTCAGCAACATATAGACATCCTGATAATACCGGTCGATATGTGGCAACTCTTCACGGTCGACTTTGACACTGACATAGTGTTGGTTCAGATATTTGGCAATCGTCTCATTTTCAAACGATTCATGCTCCATAACATGACACCAGTGACATGTGGAGTAGCCGATGGAGAGGAAGATGAGTTTATCCTCTTTTTTCGCTTTGGCAAACGCTTCCTTACCCCATGGGTACCAATCTACCGGATTATGGGCATGCTGCTGCAGATAGGGTGAATCTTCATGAATAAGATGGTTGGTATAGCCAAAAGCCTCCGACATAATAAGTAGTACTCCGATACATAGTTTCTTCATGAAACCATTGTATCGAAATTTGGGAAACAGGCAAAGAAGGCGAAAATGTTACCGTGCGCTTTACTCTACACTCTGTGTAAGCTCTTTGATCTTCTTCTCAAGTAAAACGATAATATTGTCCTGATTGCTCAGAAGCTGTTTTTTCTCTTCCAGCTCTTTGAGCAAAAGCTCTTTATCATGTTTAACCATATGAAAATCTTTCTGAATCTCTTTAATCAGATTTTCAAGTTCATTGTAACTCTCTCTGACTTTTGCCAACTCCTCATTTTTACGCGCCATATCATACTCGATACGCTCTTTGGAAACCGCACTGCTTTCGTAACGTCTCTGCAATACACGTAAATCACCTTTGATTTTGATAATCATCTGATTTTTCTCGTTGATAATCTTTGTCATCTTGGCAATCTTCTCGGAAAAGTCCTCTTCCGTTTTCGTTTTTCCGTAAAAGTACCCTATCAGATACCCAAACAGTATCAGCCCCGCCAGTACCGCTGCCAGTTCAATCATAAATATATTCACCCGTCGCTCCTTCGTACAATAATCTCTACTCTTCTGTTTTCTTTATTTTTCGGATCATCGATAATCGGATAAGCGTTAGCGTAGCCGATTATCCGAATCGTTACACCCGGAAGTTTCCGGCGCAGATACGCCTCGACACGTGCCGCCATCGTTTCACTGACACCCGCTGCGATACCCGCTTCCGTATGCCCTTCGACATCCAGTGTGTAGGGGTAAGGAAGCGTGCCAAGTCTTTTAACAACACTGTCCAGAACCGCTTTGTTCTTTGACGTCAGAGCCATACTATGTCGGAAGAAAGGCACTGTACTCAGTATAGTACGTATCTCTTTGTTGACCGCAGAGGGATCGGAAGATACCGGTGAGGCAGCAGGCTTTTGCATATCTGAGGCAACAACAGGTTCTTTCACTTTGGCAACCGCAGAAACTTTTTCTTTCTGCTTTGTCGTCAATGCTTGTACAACATCACTTTTTTGTACTGCTTTAGACTTTGCCGCAACTTTGGCGGGCATTTTCGTTTCCGCCACTGCTTCTTTCACAGGTTTCATAATCGGAACACTCTTTTTGCTGTCATCTCTGTTTGCGATAACTGCTTTTTCGGCAATACGCTTTGCTGATACTGCTGCAGCCGAAGCTTCCTTTGCCACCTGGGCATCACTTCCGGGTGAAAAAGGTAAATTTTCACTGTACTTAAGAAACAGTCTGTGAAAATCCTGCCCCAGAAATATCACAATAAAAAGAATTAAAACAGCACTTCCGATGAAGCCGAAAACCTGTATTTGTC
>JALWRO010000011.1 GCA_027080605.1 Campylobacterales bacterium | reverse complement strand
CTCCATCTCCAATACAGCTGAGTACGGTGACTATGTCAGCGGACCGCGTGTTATCAATGATGAGAGTAAAAAAGCGATGAAAGAGATTCTCAAAGAGATTCAAAACGGTCAGTTCGCGAAAGACTTTGTTCTTGAAGGTATGACCGGATATCCGCGTATGAATGCGGAAAGAAACAATGCCAAAGCATCGTTGATTGAGCAAACCGGAAACAAACTCAGAGAGATGATGCCTTGGATTACCGCCAATAAAATCATCGACCAAGATAAAAACTAAGAGGTAGGAAGAATGGGAGAAGTCATCACTGTCACATCGGGAAAAGGAGGGGTAGGGAAGTCTACCCTTTCCGCCAATCTGGCCGTCGGACTGGCGCATGCCGGTAAAAAAGTTGTCGCAGTCGATTTTGATATCGGTCTGAGAAATCTCGATATGATTCTCGGACTTGAAAACCGTATTGTCTATGATGTGATCGATGTGATGGAGGGAAGATGCAACCTCTCCCAGGCACTTATCCATGATAAAAGAGCCAAAAATCTTTACTTCCTTCCCGCTTCACAGACCAGTGACAAAAATGTCCTTGACCGGGAGAAAGTGGCAAAACTGCTTGCCGATCTGAAAAAGGAGTTCGATATTATCATTCTCGACTCTCCTGCCGGTATCGAGAGCGGTTTTGAACACTCGATCTTTATGGCGGATCGTGCACTGATCGTCTCCACGCCGGATGTTTCCGCGGTCAGAGATGCCGACCGTGTCATCGGTATTATCGATGCCAAGAGTGAAAAGGCGAAAGCGGGCGAAGAGGTACAGAAACATGTGGTCATCAACCGGATCAAACAGGATATGGTCGACAAAGGACAGATGCTCAGTGTCGAAGATGTTTTAAGTATTCTCGCCCTGCCTCTGATCGGTATTATCCCGGAAGATCAGAATATCATCACTTCGACCAATGAAGGCGAACCGATTTTCTATTCCGAAAAGTCACCTGCAGCACAGGCATATAAAAATATTGCCGGACGGGTGCTGGGTGAAGATATCCCTTTTATGGATATCACCGAGAAAAAGGGGATCTTGAAAAGGATTTTCGGATGACACTGTTTGAGAGGATTTTCGGTACGAAAAAGGAAGCATCGTCTGCCAGCCGGGCAAAAGATCGCCTGACGATCATGCTTGCTCATGAAAGGGCAGACTGTGCCGTACCCTATCTCGACGATTTGCAAAGAGATTTGCTCGAAGTGATCAAAAAATATACGCAGGTAAGAGATATTAATATCAAAACCGAAAACAATCAAAATATTGATATGCTTGAAATCGAGATACAACTAGATAAATAGATGAGATCTCTGCTGTTGAGAATAGTACTGACGGTACTGTTAGTACTCTCCCTCTTTTTGTTGCTTTTACGTGTCTATATACAGCATATTTCAGAACCTACTGTTTCAATTCATGAAGAGGCGTTGCCTTCTCTCGCTTCTGTCAAAACACTACCTTCCGACAAAGTTACGGAAACTGCTTCTGTTGCCAAAATAAAGTCACTCTTTTTGGAAGAGAACAAGACACTGGAAACCAAATATAAAACGGTCGCGTCAGAGATTATGGATTATGTCCACTCGCGGGAAATGAAAAAAGAGGAAGTAAATCAAACGCAAACTACGAAAGCTGCAAAAAAGTTTGTCTCCAGATGCCGCCAGCCGGTACAGAAAATCACGCCTCCAAAAACCGAAAAACGGAAAACTGTCCCTCTAAAAGCCCTTACTCCGCCCAAACCGAGACTGGTGATCATCATGGATGATATCCGTTCGGTGGAAGAGGGTGAGCTGATCCGGGAACTTCCGTTTCATGTAACACCCTCCATTTTCCCGGTGACATCCGACCATCCCGATACACCGGAAGTAGCGAGGATGTTTCCGGCTTTCATGATCCATATGCCGATGGAAGCGTATCACTTCTCTTCTCCCGAAGAGCATACGATTCATACCGACGACACACTGAAGACTATTGAGCAGCGTGTAGCGGAGATCAAAGCCGATTTCCCCAATCTCACAGCGATCAATAACCATACAGGGAGCAAATTTACTTCCGACCGGGATGCTATGGATAAACTTTTTTGCGCACTGGGCAAGTACGGTATTCCTTTTGTGGACAGCAGAACGTCAGCGGAAACAAAAGCGAGGGAGATGGGCAAGCTTTTCCACCGAAAAGTACTCGAGCGCAATGTCTTTTTGGATAATGAAGACAGTGTATCGTCTGTGCTGAATCAGTTGAAAGAAGCGGTGAGGTATGCCAAAGAGCACAAAACGGCAATCGCCATCTGCCATCCAAAACCGACCACTTTTGAAGCATTGATGCAGGCAAAACCGCTGCTGAAAGGTGTCGATGTTGTCACCATCGACAAGTTGTACTGATGCAAACACTGACTCCTGTTCCCGAAAAACTGCAAATCCTGGAGAAGGTTCCGGAAACGCTCTTTTACAAAGGCAATCTCTCACTGCTGGAAAAACCCGCTGTATCGATTGTCGGCACCCGAAAGCCCTGTGCCTATACCAAAGAGATGACGATGCGTTTGGCGCAGAAATTTGCGGCGATCGGCTACAGTGTCGTCAGTGGTGCGGCGATGGGTGTGGATGCACTGGCACATCAGGGTGCGCTGCCTTCGACGATTGCCGTGATGGCAAATTCTCTCGATATCATCTACCCGCGGGTCAATCAGAGATTGATTAATACTATTTTCCAAAAAGGGCTGGCGCTGAGTGAGTATGAAGCGGGGACCAGAGCGACCCGGTACAGTTTTGTCGTGCGCAACCGTATCGTCGTGGCGCTGGGAGATTTCCTGATTATCACCGAGGCAGATGAAAACAGTGGTACGATGCGAAGCGCCGAGATTGCGATTGAACTGGGAAAAAAGATCTATGTTCTCCCTCACCGGCTGGGTGAGAGCAGGGGAACCTGGAAACTACTTCATGAAGGCAATGCCGAAGCCATTACCGATATTGACGCATTTGTCTCCCGATTTGGAGAACCGGTAGAGGAAGAGGATCCTCTGCTCGCTTTTTGTCAAAAGATACCTTCACTTTCGGAAGCAGTGGCAGCATTTGGTGATCAGGTGTATGAATACGAACTTGAAGGTCTGGTTGAAATCAAAAATTTAAAGGTTTATCCATTATGAAACTGGCAGCAATCGACATCGGTTTGAAGCGTATCGGTACGGCGGTGAGTCCGGACGGGAAAATTGTCTTTCCACAGGATGCTATTTTACGCAAAAACCGCAATCAGGCGGCACGGGATACGGATGCTTTTTTGCAAACGTGGGAGGTAGAGAAGCTGGTTGTCGGGATTCCCAGAGGGGGAAGCAGTGAGGAGGAGATGACACGGCGCATACAACACTTTGTTTCTCTGCTCGATTTTTCGGGAGAGATCGTTTTTCAGGATGAATACGGCACGTCTGCGGAAGCCAAAGAGCGGATGCAGGGAGCGGTGCGTCAGAAACGCGACGGCAGGATCGACTCGATCGCCGCGCAAATCATACTAGAGAGGTATTTGCAACAATGCACTCCAGAATCTTAGTAGCCTTGCAGTTTTTACTGGTCGGGCTTATTCTTATCCCCAAACATACTACACATTTTTGCCCGTTTTGGTGGCTCTTTATCGCGGTGAGCGGTATGGTGGCATTATGGACCTTTCGCCACAATCGGCTGGGAAATTTCAATGTCGTTCCCGATATCAAAGAGAATGCCTGCCTGGTCACCACGGGACCTTATAAATACATTCGCCACCCCATGTACAGCTCCCTCTTTTTCGGCATGCTGGGTGTTGTTTGCTACTGGTCGCACTGGCTTAACTGGCTCTTTTTAACCCTTTTGACAGTGGTGCTCTATCTCAAAGCGTCCAAAGAGGAGCGGCTTTGGTGCGATCATCATGAAGGGTACAGCTGTTACAAAAAGGGAACGAAATATTTTATCCCCTTTATTTTGTAAACAGATTGCGGTATCTCTCTTCATTAAATCCAACGACGACCTGATCGTCAAATGTAATAACCGGACGTTTGATGAGCATATTCTCTTTCGCCAGCCACTTCGCTTTCTCCTCGTCTGTCAGGTTTTTATCCTTCAGTTTCAGGGTGCGGTACGTGGTGCCGCGGTTGTTGAAGAGAGTGTCGATAGAGACTTTTTGCAGCCACTCTGTAATCTCCGCTTCACCCACCGGCGTTTCACGAAAATCGACAAACGTATAGTCGATCTGATGCTCCTTCATGAACTTTCGCGCTTTGCGGACAGCGTCGCAGGTTTTGATGCCGTATATTTTCATTCGTTTATCCTTGTATAGAGTATAATATCCTATGAAAAATATCATATAATGTTCATGAAAAAGAGGGCAAATCCTCCCGTTGGTCTGAGCCTCTTTTTCATGAATATTATATGATATTGCTTAAGGAGCTAAATATGCATTGGATGCAAATATTTTATGGAACCGGGGTGATTGTTGCACTGACGGTGATCTTTTTCTTTGTCAAAGAGTTTCGAAAAATAGCCAAAGAAAAAGAGGACTATGACGGCAAAATAAATCTTCCCGATTAAATCACCGCACCAATAAACATACTCAAATTTTGAGAGTACGGGAAGGAGTGAGATGTGCATTAAAAAAACTGAAGGACTAGCCTGTAGCTAATTCGAAGTTTTTTTCATGCACAGATTGCTTCTTCCCGTGCTCCCCGAAGGGTGCAGTGCTTTTGTCCATACTCTGCGTTAGATTTTCTTGCATTAGCTAAGGCTAGTCCTGCGAAAATCTGCCTTGATTATGAACAAAATCACTGCATCAAAATTTGAGTATGTATATTGGTGCGGTGATAAATCTCCGGAGGATCGATCTCCTCCCCTAAAAAAGCATATTGCTTCCCGATACGTGCCACCGGTTTAAACGAAATAGAGATTTTATCCTCATCTTCTGTGACGACTCTTTCGTCCAGAAACTGTTGCTGAATCTCCAGAACCAGCGGAATTGTTTTACTTCCAGCAAGTGTAATTTCCTGATGCAGTGTACAGAAAAAAGCGGCGGGAACGCCTTCCACGAGAGGAGGAAAAGACTCCAGTACTTTTTTAACGGGAATATCAAAATATTCCGCTTCACTCTCTTCATGAGAGAGCACTTTTGAGCTGAAATGCATCGGTGCCAGATGTGCTTCATCCACCAGACAAAGGGTGCACTTTTTCGTTTCACGAATATTGCGTAGTGTATCCTTGGGGGTACCGTCCGCTTTATGCCCGATCGAAACCACTACCGTCGGTGGCTCTGAAGAGAGTCCGGTAAAGTAGCTGAACGGCGCCACATTGACAATGCCGTCACTGCTTTCCGTCACTATCCACGCAACAGGGCGGGGAATGATCGTCTGAGACATCAGAGCATATCTTTGTCCGAGGCTTTGTGTCGCATAATTGATTAACATCACTGCTCCTTATAGTATTAACATCGCATCGCCGTAGGAGAAAAATTTGTACTCTTCGGCAATCGCTTCATGGTAAATCTCCAGCGCTTTTTCGAGTCCGGTAAAAGAGGCTACCAGCATCAGCAGGGTCGATTTGGGCAGATGAAAGTTGGTCAGCAGGGCATCGACCCGCTGCGGTGGATTGTTCGGGTGCAAAAATAGATCGGATTGACCCGTCGGGCGGTGTGACCGGACATAATATTCTATGGTTCTCGTCACCGTGGTACCGACTGCCAGAATCTTTTTATCCGAGTCGATAATCTGCCGGGTTGCCTCGGGAATATCGTAAAATTCACTGTGCATGACATGCTCTTTGATATTGTCCGCTTCGACAGGTTTGAACGTCCCGGCACCTACATGCAGCGTAACATAGGCACTCTCATGCTGTGCCTGCATCTTTTGAAAAAGTGCATCGGTAAAGTGCAGCGATGCTGTCGGTGCCGCGACAGCGCCGATTTTACTGGCAAAGAGTGTTTGGTAGTCCTGCTCATCCTGTTTGGTATCTTCCCGTTTGATGTACGGGGGCAGGGGAACGTGCCCTATCTGTTCGAGTACTTCATGCAGCGCCGGAAAATCGAGTTCTTTTTTATTCTGGTAAAAGCGTACTGTTCTGGTACCGTCTTCATGCAGCACATCAACCAGAGCTGTGAGGTCATGATCGAAAAAGAGTGTCGTACCGGCTTTGACACGACCGCGAATATAGACCAGAAAACGGTTATTTCCCAGCGGGGAGTTGATAAGCAGTTCCACCTTCCCACCGCTCTCTTTTCTTCCGAAAATCCTGGCTTTGATCACTTTGGTGTCATTGAGAATAACGGCATACTCTTTGGGAATAAAGTCCAGGATTTCATGAAATACAGCGTGGGTTATGTTGCCGGTTTTACGGTCATAGACCAGCAGTTTTGCACTGTCTTTGGGCTCTGCCGGTCTGGAGGCGATGAGACGGGAAGGGAGTTCGTAATCGTACGAATCTACCAACAGAGGATTACGTTCAGGCATCTTCCTCTTTTGTCTCAGGGTTGATATAGTGTGCGATCAAAATAGAGAGACCGTAGAGCAGGATCATCGGACCTGCCATCAAAAACTGTGTCAGAACATCCGGGGGTGTGAGCAGGGCGGAGACAAGGAAAATGGCAACCAGTGCATATTTAAAAAAACCTTTGAGTGTCTCATCTGTGACCAGTCCGATAGATGCCAGAAAGAATGTGATAGTCGGCATCTCAAACGCCAGACCGAAACCCAGAATCAGCTTGGTAAAAAAGCCTACATAATCCCCGATACTCGGCAGCGCTGTAAAGAGCTGAGAACCGAAGTTGATTAAAAAGGCGTATCCGAAAGGGATGACGATGTAATAGCAAAAGAGCGCGCCTATCAGGAACATCACTGTTGCACCGGTCGCAAACGGAATGACCATTTTCTTCTCATTTTCATAAAGCCCCGGTGCAATAAAAAGCCACAGCTGCCAGAATATTACCGGTAAAGATGCGATAAAGCCGGTAAAAAAGGCAACTTTCAGTGCGGTAAAGAAGGGCTCCTGTACTCTGGTAAAGATCACATGACTGCCCTCCGGCAGTACTTTGACCAGCGGTGCAATCATCCAGTCGAGAATCGGCTGCCAGAAGGCAAACATCACAAAAAACATTACTAAAACAGTGACAACAGAGATAGCAAGACGTTTTCTCAGCTCATATAAGTGCGGTTTCAGATCCTCAAACATCTTTTTTCTTACCTTTTTTCTTTGTAGATTTTTTGGCAGGTTTTTCCGTTACTTTTGCAACGGTATCGTTTTCAGTTATTTTTGCGGAAGGCTCGTCAAGTTTGGTGATGGACTCTTTGATATCCGCAAAACCGTCCTGCAGATCATCGATGACATTGACTGTCGTATCTCCCTTGAGCTCCTGTACCGATTTTTCCAGCTGCTCTTTGTAGGAGATCGCCTCCTCTTTAAGCTCCGCCAGATGCACTTCCTGCTCGATGGAGTCTTTGACTTCATGAATACTTTTTTTGAAACTTCTGAAAAATTTTGCGATCTTGACCATTGTGTCAGGCAGTTTATCGGGACCGATAAACAGAATCGCGATGATGGCGATAACGAGTATCTCGCCAAAACTCATTCCAAACATGAGCATATCCTTCTGTGCGAATTTTTCTGTAAGAATTTGAGAGATTGTATCAAAAATCGTGTTAGAGTAAAGATAGAAAAATGAGCGGGTGTGATAATGTTTAGAAAAGTTTAAAAGTGGGATGTTTCATGAAGCCTGAAGGCTTCATGAAGAAGGTTAGGGTAAGCATTACAGCCGGGATTACATCATCCCCGGCATGCCGCCCATTCCACCCATTCCGCCGCCCATGTCAGGCATTGGGGCAGGTTTGTCCTCTTTGATCTCACTGACGGTCGCTTCGGTAGTCAGCAACAGACTGGAGACAGATACCGCATTTTGCAGTGCGACTCTCTCCACTTTCAGTGGATCGATGATACCTGCTTCGAACATATCGACATACTCACCGTTTGCCGCGTTAAAACCGTAGTTTGCGTCACCGTTTTCGAGTACGTTATTGGCAACGACACCCGCGTCAAATCCCGCATTGGATGCGATCTGCTTGATCGGTGCAGCCACGGCACGATTGACGATTTCGGCACCGATTGCTTCGTCACCCTCAAGACCGAGGCTGATTTTTGCACTCGCTTTGAGCAGTGCCGCACCACCACCGATGACAACACCCTCTTCAACAGCCGCTTTGGTTGCAGACAAGGCGTCGTCTACACGGTCTTTTTTCTCTTTCATCTCAGTTTCGGTAGCTGCACCGACTTTGATGACCGCAACACCGCCGCTCAGTTTTGCCAGTCTCTCCTGCAGTTTTTCTTTGTCATATTCGCTGCTGGTTTCGTCGATCTGGCGTTTGATCTGGGCGATTCTTGCGTCGATTGCAGCTTTGTCACCTACACCGTTGACGATAGTGGTGTTATCTTTGTCGATGACCACGCTGCCTGCCTGACCGAGATCTTCAGGAGTCACACTTTCGAGTGTGCGTCCAAGCTCTTCGCTGATCACCTGACCGCCTGTCAGGATTGCGATATCTTCGAGCATCGCTTTTCTTCTGTCACCGAATCCAGGTGCTTTGACCGCTGCGATGTTGAGAATACCTCTCAGTTTGTTGACAACCAGTGTCGCCAGCGCTTCACCTTCGATATCTTCCGCGATGATCAGAAGCGGTTTTCCACTCTTTTGCACCTGCTCGAGAACCGGTAAAAGATCTTTCAGGTTAGAGACTTTTTTGTCATAGAGCAGGATGTACGGATTGTCCATGTGGACTTCCATCTTCTCTGTATCGCTGACAAAGTATGGAGAGAGATACCCTCTGTCAAATTGCATACCTTCGACGACATCGAGTTCATCTTCGATACCTTTTGCCTCTTCGACTGTGATAACACCGTCTTTACCGACTTTGTCCATAGCCTCAGCGATCAGATCACCGATTTTGGTGTCGGAGTTGGCAGAGATACTCGCTACCTGTGCGATCTCTTTCTTGTCTTTGATCTCTTTCGCGTTTGATTTCAGTTCTGCGATAATCGCTTCAACCGCTTTGTCCATACCGCGTTTGACTTCGATAGGATTCGCACCCGCTGTGATGTTTCTGAGACCCTCTTTGAAGATCGCTGCTGCCAGGACAGTCGCTGTTGTGGTACCGTCACCTGCTTCGTCAGCAGTGTTGGACGCAACCTCTTTGACCAGTTGCGCACCCATATTTTCAATAGCGTCCGCCAGCTCGATCTCACGTGCTACGGAGACACCGTCTTTGGTGATGCTCGGCGCACCGAAACTCTTTTGAATAAGTACGTTTCTACCTCTTGGACCCATCGTCACTTTGACGGCGTCACTCAGTTTTTTAACGCCTTCGTATAGTTCGTTTCTTGCTACGTCTGAAAATTTTACTTCTTTTGCCATATTTTAATCCCCCTTGATTATTTTAAAATTCCTAAGATATCGTCAGTGTTCAGTACCAGGTACTCTTCACCCTCGAGTGTAAT
>JALWRO010000010.1:7204-9511 GCA_027080605.1 Campylobacterales bacterium | reverse complement strand
GTGCCAGAATGACTATTCTGCAAAAAGGGTTGGTTTCCGTACTGACAGTTGCCGCGCTGAGTACACTGTATGCCGCACAGTTTGAGATTATGCCGACGGTTGGGAAAAAGATTGCAAATGATGATACCACACTGGATGACAGCAAAGTTTTGTTGGGTGTGCGTGGTACCGCATATGTAACACCGAATATCGGTATTCAGTTGGTAGGAGAGACCTCTTCTGCCAATCCGACCATCGGCGGAGGTGATACGGATATTGAACGGGGTGCAGTGAATGTACTGTATGAAGGTGGTACACAAAAGGTACGACCTTATGTTGTTGCAGGTGTAGGTTATGAAATGACACACGGTGCAACAGTCAAAACGACTAATGACGACTCTCAGATGTTTTACAATGCCGGTGCCGGTGTCAAGTTTGGTTTGACTGACAGAGTCAGTCTCGTAACTGAAGTCAAAGGTATGCACAAAGTAGAAAACAGTGACAATGATGTGATCGGTACAGTAGGTGTCGGTGTAAAACTGGGAGCAGTGGAAAAACCGGTACCCAACTGCAACACACCAAAAGCGATGTCGCTGGATCAGTTTGCCAAAATGTGTAAAACAGAGCAGCCCGCCGCTCCTGCACAGGTGGCGGCACCGGTACAGCAACTGCAGCAGGAACCGCAGGTTGTTGAGGAACCTGCACCCGCACCTGCACCGCAGGAAGTAGTTGATGAAAAAACCAAGTGTGTTGTAGATATGGAAGGTCCGGTTGTCACAGATGAGACAGCCTCCGTGCAGGAGAGTGGTACGATTCCGGAAGGCTATTATGTCCAGATGGCGGCACTTTTCAAAGGTAACGGCGATATGCTGACTTCCAGACTGGAGCGAAAGAAATATCCTTATGTACTCTACAATACCAAACGTTTCGGCAAAGATGCAACACTGGTACTTGCCGGACCGTATGAAACCAGAAAAGAGGCAGCTGTAGCACTGCGTTATCTGAAACGATTGTCCAGAAAGGCGTTTGTTAAAAGATTTCCCTAGTCGTTAATCTACAGTAACCAGACAGTTTTCTCCAATCCGGCGGGATCAGTAAATTTCGCCGGAATTTTCTCCATTTTTATTAAAGATATTTTCTCACATTCCGATATATGCGATAGAATTTAATTTTGTATTGAGGACTTCATGATGAAAAAAATATCGTTTCTGATCCTGTTTGCACTGGGAATAACACAACTTCAGGCAGAGCAGGAACCTCCGTTTACCTACCATATGGGTGTACATTTCGGACAAAATTTTGCGGACAGCAGTTCCAAAATGCGTGACAATGCACTCTACGGCATACGCGGCACAGTGATGCTGACACCCTTTTACGGTCTGGTGCTGGGCTATGACAGGCTCGACAGTATCGACTTGAAAGACACATCCGGGACAACTGATGTACAGCGGCTCTACGGTTTGATCGAAGTGGACGGTCAGGAGCAGTACCATGTCGTACCGTATATTACCTTTGGTGCCGGGTATGAGATGTTGAGTGATGATGTTATTGTCAACGGGCATAAATATGATGTTTCTCAGGCGTATCTGACCGGTGGACTGGGATTTCGTTACAATTTTATACCGGAACTGAGTATCTTTGTCGAAGGAAATGCACTCTGGAAAACGGATACGACCGATGTCGACTATACGGCACTGGCGGGTGTCATGTACCATTTCAATGCCACGACGTGTGACAATACCTATGTGACAGAGCGTTTGAAAGAGAAACCACAGGAGAGAACCACGCTGCATGTCGGTGCTGTCAATGCCGTTTCCGGCTGGAAGAGAGGTTTTGCTGCTAAAAAAACCGCATTTCGCAAAACACCGTTTACACAAAAAAGAGTAAAAGCAGAGCCAACTACATCGGTAAGAACAGATAAGCGTATGAGCAAACCTGTCAAAAAAGCTGCGGTTCAGAAAAAAAAGCAGCATCACACCGCCCGCCACGGCGGATATTACGTCGCACTGGGTGCATTTAAAACCCAAAAAGGTTTGCAGCGTCTTTTGAAAAGACTGGATGCGAAGCATGTGCCCTATATTTTAAAAGATAATCGTCACAGAAAACTGACATATGTGCTTGCCGGTGTCTATCCAAGTGCGTATAACGCCAAAAAAGCACTGGGGAAATTGAAAAAGATTCAGCATGACGCCTATATTACCAGATTGCGTTAGCGTGGTATTTACGCAAAGATAAAATAGCTTTTGGTTACAATAGCGCTAAAAAAGAGAGCGCTATGCAAAGCATTATCGATAAAGTCAAAAACGGTGAGCGTCTCGGGTATGAAGA
>JALWRO010000010.1:0-7194 GCA_027080605.1 Campylobacterales bacterium | reverse complement strand
GACTCTATGACCTCGATCTTTTTACCTTAGGGGAGCTTGCCGACTCGATCCGAACAAAGCGGTGGGGGAAGAAGAGCTTTTTCAATATCAACCGCCATATCAATCCTACCAATGTCTGTAAAGATGTCTGCAAATTCTGCGCCTTCAGCGCCAGCCGCAAAAATCCTAACCAATATACGATGTCTCATGAAGAGATACTGCAAATTGTCGAGGAAGCAACCGCCAGAGGTGTCAAAGAGGTGCACATCGTCTCCGCACACAATCCAAATACCGGTCTGGCGTGGTATATGGAAGTCTTTTCCAAAATCAAAAAAGCGTTTCCCCAGGTGCATGTCAAAGCACTGACCGCTGCGGAGATTAACTTCCTGGCCGAGGAGTATAATCTCAGTTACGATGAAGTGATCGATCAGATGATCGAACACGGTGTCGATTCGATGCCCGGCGGCGGCGCGGAGATTTTTGACGAAGGCGTGCGGGACTATATCTGTAAAGGAAAAGTTACTTCCGATCAGTGGATCGATATTCACCGAAAATGGCATCAGCGCGGCAGACAATCCAACGCAACCATGCTTTTCGGACATATCGAAGAGAAGCATCACCGTATCGATCATATGATCCGGCTGCGCAATCTGCAGGATGAGACCGGCGGTTTCAACAGTTTCATCCCTCTGGTCTATCAGCGGGAGAACAACTTTCTCAACGTTCAGAAGTTCCTCTCTTCACAGGAGATTCTCAAAACGATGGCGATCAGCCGTATCATGCTGGACAATTTCCCCCATATCAAAGCCTACTGGGTCACTTCCACGGTCAATCTGGCACTCGTTTCCCAGGCGTACGGCGCGGATGATCTCGACGGTACGATCGAGCGCGAGTCAATCAATGCAGCCGCCGGCGCCAAAAGTGCGAGCGGTATGCCGCTGGAAGAGTTTGTTGCACTGATCAAAAACAGCGGATATATACCGGTAGAAAGGGACAGTCTCTATTATGAACTCAAAGTCTGGTAAGATACTGCTCTATATTCACGGCTTCGGTAGCAGCGGCAAAAGCGGCAAGGCGGAAATTTTCAGAAATATTCTGGGGGATCGGATCATCGCTCCCTCTTTGCCTCCCATCCCCGAACTGGCAATCGATACACTGGAGCAGATAGTTTCATGTATCCGTAACAGCGGTCATGAAGCAGTTTTGACGGGGAGTTCACTCGGCGGTTACTACGCGACCTGTCTGGCGGATAAGTATGATTTGAAAGCGGTTTTGATCAATCCTGCGATAAAGCCGTACAATACACTTGCTGCACATTTGGGTCTGAATCACAGCTATTATGACTTGAGCAATTACGAATTTACGCAACAGCATATCAATAAGTTGAAAGATTATGATGTAGCAGCGCCGAAGGCGGAAAATTTTATGCTGCTGTTACAGACCGGGGATACGGTGCTTGATTATCATGAAGCGGTAGAAAAATTTCCCGGCGCGACGATCGATATCGAAGAGGGCGGCACGCACGGTTATGAAGGTATTGAGCGGAAAATAGACCCGATGGTGGACTTTCTGGGACTTTGAGGTGACTTGCTATTCGTTAAAATAAATGTTGCAACTTCTCTTGGTGTAATATGCTCTATATTTTGCAAATATTGTTTTCCTCTTTAAAATGATTCAATCTGAATAGCGATATTGCGTAAATATCCTGAAAATATCATACTATGCCATTTGTCTTGGGTAGTCTTGTGTTAGCAGACATTAAATTAAAAAATATAGTTGACAATAAAAATATAATAAGCTATACTTTTGTCATGAAAACGAAAAATCTGGAAAAATTCAATCACTTACCGCAACGTCAAAAAAAGTATGCCAAAACAAAAACAGCGCTTTTACATGCACTATTGGAAGCGTTGGAAACTCAAAAACTCTCAGAAATAAAGATCAAATCGCTGGTGCAAAAAGCGGAAGTTTCAGAGCCTACCTTTTTTAACTATTTCGAATCCAAGTCCGATATGCTTGTCTATGCCATACAGATGTGGTCGATTGAGATGAATGCATTGGCAATAGCTTGTGAAAAAGAAGCGACGAGTTACAAAGAGACTATCAAAAATATTCTACGCAATACCGCAGAGCAAATTGCTGCACATCCTCAGATTATGCGTGAGATTCTCTCTTTTCAGGCACAGCAAAATAGTTGCAAAGTTCATGAGATAAGCGATGCAGAAAAGTGGTGTTTTTTCCCGGATATAGAAGGTGTCGAAGCCATAGAGGGAAGGGGACTGGAGTCTATTTTACCTCCTCTGATTGAGAAAATGATAGCCCATAATGAGATAGAGCCTGCCATCGATCCGCAGTTGCTTTTTTTGATGCTCGCTTCACTCTTTTTCGGTACATCGCTGTTGATGTTGCAAAAGTCACCCGAGCATCTGCCTGTGTCTTTGGAAGCACAACTGGATCTGCTGTTTGAAAAGATAACCGATGCAAAATCGTAAACTGTTATCCTTTTTAACGGTACTTTTTATCGCCCTGGTTGGGATGCGTTTCAATGTCGCTTTTTTGGCGTGGGTGATGTTTGTACCGCTGCTTTTGCTCGTGCGCCGAACCGATGGGTTGAAAGGGTGGCTTTGGGTTGGGCTGTTGTTACAGGCAGGGTTTCTTCTGCAAGTAGCAAAAATCATTACCGATCCGATTCCTCCGATCTTCGCACCGATGTTCTCTGTACCTGCGGCTTTGGGTACGTGGCTGGTGATTTGGATATTTGAAAAGATGAGACGGCGTATCGGCGAGTTGCCGGGTGTTTTCTTTTTTGCTGCCTTGATGAGTGTGTCGGAGTGGCTGACGTATACGACAAGCCAGATGGGTTCATGGGGTGCGATGGCTTATACACAGGTTGATAATCTTGCGCTGTTGCAGTCCGTTTCACTGTTGGGGATTACATTGCCTGCCTTTTTTATCTACCTGAGTTCCGCTTTCACGGCACTTTTTATTGCGCATAAAAAGCTGCTGTATCTGAAACCTGCCGTGATCTCTCTGGTGCTTTATGCTTTACTTTACGGATACGGCGTATGGCGTGTGCATCGAGCGGCAGAGGGTAAACACCTTTCGGTAGCAGCAATTACCGGTACAATGGAGATTACCCCGGAAGGTTTTCCGGATCAGGCGTATTTGACACAACACACCCATACGCTTCTTTCCAAAACAGGTCAGGCTATTCGCCAGGGAGCCAAACTGATTGCATGGAATGAGGGTGCGACGGTGATCATGCCGGAGCAGGAACCCGCTTTTGTCGAAAAGCTCAAATCGATTTCAAGTGAGGGCAATATCACCCTGGTAGCGGCATATATCGTTCCGATTGACGGGCTGAAAAAGTTTGAGAACAAATACCTCTTTATTCATGAAGGAAAAGTGTACGATGAATACTATAAACGTCATCCTGTTTCGGGAGAAGGGGCGATTAAAGGCGAAAAAGCCGCTAAAACCGTCAATACAGGCGATGCAAAAGTTTCAGGCGCGATCTGTTACGACTTTGATTTTCCTGCCCTCGGTCGGCAACTGGCACGAAACGGCAATGATCTGGTCGTGCTACCCTCAAGCGACTGGCAAGGCATCGACCCTATCCATGCGCAAATGGCGACAGTGCGTGCCGTAGAGGGAGGTTATGCACTCCTTCGTCCCGTACGGGGTGCAACGAGTATAGCAGTTGACGGCTATGGCAGAGTGCGTGCTTCAATGAGTTATTTTGAAGATAACTCACATATTATGATGGCATCTTTACCCATGCAGAGGGTAGAGACACTCTACACAAAAACGGGAGATGTTTTTGTCTATCTTCTGATGCTCTTTTTGGGTGGTGTGTCGGTTATGTATGTCAGAAATTTCTTCCAGGCTCGTTTTTCATCAAATCCATACTCTGTCAACAGCGCTTTATGAAGTGTTTTACCCTCTTTCAGCATCGTAAACATTTGTCTGAATTTACCCGGATCTTTGTCATGCAGCCACTGGACAAAGAGTTCTGACTGTCGGTAAAACATGTGTGTACTGAGCCCGAAACTACTCGCTGTTTTTCGGAACAGTAAAGCGCCCGTAACGTTTGGATGAATTGTTTTGCCCTGCAAGATCGCCTCATATGCTTCCTTTGCAGAAACCCCTTCAGCGCCACTGCCGTCTGAGACATAAACAGCCAAACCCTCTTTGAACCAGGTCGGTATATCTGTTTGGTAGTTCCACGAACCGACACTCTGAGTCAATTGCAGGTGTGATAATTCATGTATGAGTATACCCGGTACTCTTTTTTGCATATGTAACAATTTCGGAGAGAGAAACAATCTGTCCCCAATGACACAGGCTGAGGGAACTTTGGAGGCGCAGAAAGAGGAAAAACTATCGATAGATTCGGTGACATATACCACAACCGGTTTCGGGAATTTCCCCTGTCCGGTTTCAACAACCTCTATGGCACTGTCAAGATATGGTGCGACCTCATTTGCAAGTTGTATTGCACCCTGTTCATACTTTATTCTCGGCTCTTGCTTCAAAGTCAAAAAATCATCGGTTGATTTGGTCATTGCCAGTACCGCCTTCATGGACGAACAACTGTTGAATGTAAGCAGGCTCAAAATGAATATGAAAATATACTGCATGATTACCCTTTTTGCTGTTGATTCATTTTCTCTTTCCGATTTAGTGTAAAAGAGTACCAGTGCAGTGCTTCTCCCGTCTCCATAAAATGCACAGCAGACATAAACACATCGATCATACACGGGTCATGCTTCTTCCCGTGCTCCTCGAAGGGTGCAGTGCTTTTGTCCATACGCTGCGTTAGATTTTCTTGCATTAGCCAGGGCTAGTCCTGCTAAAATCTGCCTTGATTATGAACAAAATCACTGCATCAAAATTTCAGAATATTCGTTGGTGCGGTGATCAATAATAGACTCTTGTGCTGACTTTACTTTACAAAATATTCCATGAAGTGAAGCCATAAAAGCATATTGTACATCGTCGGCTTGTATCGTTTTACCTTGAAAAGTTAAATCTTTCGTAGCACAAGCATCATATATCAATTCTGTATTATATCCTAAATCAAATGCAGCTCTTGTGGTTGTATCTACGCACATATGGCTCATTGCTCCACAGATAATGAGATTATTTATTCCCTTGTTTTGGAGTTTTTCTCGTAAAGAAGTTTCTCGAAAACTATTTGGATAGTGTTTTTCGATAACGGTACCGACACGTAAATCGAATTGTTTGTGTAATTTTACTCCTTCACTGTCAGGCAAGAAGAAATTAGCTCCCTGCCGAGTAGAGATATGTTGAATAAAAAATATCTCATATCCTTTTATGAGTGCATTTTCAATGAGTCTCATAGTATTATCCATTGCTTTTTCTATACCGTCCAATGCCATATTTCCACCTGCAAAATAGTCGTTTTGCATATCAATAATAATCAACGCTTTTTTCATAGCTTCTTCTCCATCACCCCTTCATGCTCCTGACTGAAAAACTGTTTTTCTTTTCCCGTTATTGCTTCACTGTATATCTTCATGTTTCTTCCTTTTGACTAACTGGTCAAATACTATAACATAAAATTGACTATATAGTCAAGTAAAATTTGCTACAATCTGGATATGAAAAAGATTACTACGCGGGATAAGATAATAAACAGTGCCCATAAACTTTTCTATGAAAAAGGCTTTAACGGTACAAGTATTGATGATATATTAAAAGATGCTGGGCTCAACAAAGGCTCACTGTACCACTTGTTTCAAGGTAAAAAAGAGGTGCTTCTTGCTGTCATTGAGGAGCGTATCGCATATAATTTAGAGCAGAAATACAAAGATATTGCTACTGTAGAAAATCCTCTCAGGTTTTTGAAACAAAAACTGCTTACAACAGATACGTTTGATTTTAAACACGGATGTGCATTAAATAATCTTGTACAAGAGATGAGTCCGGTTGATGAAGATATTGCCAAAGCGCTTTGGCAAGTCTATAACGCTTTAGAAGACTATTATTTTTTAGCATTACGTGAAGAAAATATGAGCGAATATGAGAAAAAATCAGTTGCGAAAATGATGGTTGCAACGGTAGAAGGTGCTATCATGGCAGCCAAAGCTGCGCAGGATAAAGAACCGTATCTTCAGATAGTAGAACAACTGTTCTGTCTCATTCCCATGCACCCTCATAAGAAGAAGGGCTAAGCAGGAGACAGATCATATGCGCCTACTTTTCCAGCTCTTCTTCAAACCACGTTTTCAGTATCTCTTTATCCTCTTTGGAGAGTTTTGCATCTTTGTGTATCCATAGATAGGTTGAAAGCGGCATCATCCCGTTGGCGGTGGTTTTAATGGCGCGTTTGAGGCGTTTGGTTTTGATTTTGGGGTCGATTTTTGCCCACTCGGAAAAGTTCAGTGCTTTGCGTCCATCTTTGACATGCCCGGCAATGCTCCATGAGAGCGGGGCGATATTGCTGTACCACGGCCAGACGGTTTCATTGGAGTGGCAGTCGTAACAGCTTCTTTTGAGGATAGCGGCGACTTTGTCGGGGGCATGCAGGGCGATACTTTCATCGACAGGGGGATTGGTGCGGTCGGGACGTATGAGCTGAATGAGTGCGAATAGTACGATAACTATTAATAATGTTTTTTTCATTATCTATTTCCTTGGAATTAGGGTGATATAGTATAGTAATACCTTAGAGGACAAATCCTCCCGTTGGTCTGAGCCTCACGGTATTACTATACTATATCACCCTAATCATTATTTTTAAATGTTATAATAACACAATGCATTTTACATTCGACTATCCCGCCGCGCTATTGTTACTCACTCTGGTTCCCTGCTTTTACTTTTGTCGTAAAAAGCGCAAAAGCAGATTTTTGCCAAAGCTCTCCTGGTTGCCCAAAAGAAATCGTTTACTTCATAAAGAATTGTGGTGGCGTATTGTGATATTCATACTCGGTGTGACAGCGCTGGCGGCACCGATCTCCTTTTCTGCCAAAGCGCCTTCACATCGTAAAGGTGTGGCGATTGTACTGGCGCTTGATACCAGCGGTTCGATGAGAGAGAGCGGTTTTGGAAAAGGGGATGAGAGTAAATTTATGCTGTTACAACGTCTGGTAGCGGATTTTATCGACAAGCGTTCCGGGGATAATATCGGTGTTGTGGCATTCGGGACATTTGCCTTTACGGCATCTCCGGTCAGTTACGATCTTGAAG
>JALWRO010000009.1 GCA_027080605.1 Campylobacterales bacterium | reverse complement strand
GAGATAAAGGTAAAAGACTCATTAAAGTCTTTGGCATATTTAAAGACGATCGCGTCGGCGTTTTTCTGATAGTTCACTTTCAGCAGTACCGGCAGTTTCGTTTTATTGGTGATCTCCTGCGGCGGTTTCTTTTTGAGCAGGTGGTCGATATAGCTGCGGTAGGTTTCATTCTCTTTTTTGAAGTTGATGTAGTCCTGCAGGTGGTTGAGTTTGCGCACCAGCTCTTCGATCATGAAAGGTTTGAGAATATAGTCGTTCGCACCGGCTTTCAGCGGTCCCGATACGGTGTCGTTGCTGACGTAGGAGACCATCAGGATGACGATGGCATCTTTGTAGTGCTCGATGACCGGGTAAAAGTTTTGTCCCGAAATATTGGTAGAAAGCAGTACGGCGTCGAACTCTTCCTCTTTGATCGCATCTTTGATCGTGGTGGCAACTTCACAGTTGTGTCCCAGTTCTGTAAGTTTTGTTGAAATACTTTGTGCTAAATAAATCTCATTTTCAACGATTAAAATCTTCATATTCTCTTCCAGTTATAGTATTGTAACGATGCGACAGCTTCCACTGCCACACCCTCTTTGCGACCGACAAAGCCAAGCTTTTCCGTCGTGGTTGCTTTGATATTGACACGCACAGGTGCGATCTTCAGAACAGAGGCGACGGTTTTGCGCATCTGCTCCTTATAGGGTGCCAGTTTAGGTGTCTGTGCCATCACGGTGATGTCCACATTGTTGATCTCAAAACCGGTACTCTGCAGAAATGTCACCACTTCTGAAAGCATCTTTTTCGAGTCGAGATCTTTGTTTGCCATATCCGTATCGGGATAGAGTTCGCCGATATCGCCAATACCTGCGGCACCCAAAAGGGCGTCTATCAGCGCGTGCAGGGCGACATCACCGTCGGAATGGGCTTCAAAACCAAGCTCGGAATCGATTTTGACACCGCCGAGAACCATCTGTTTGTTGGTACAGAAGCGGTGTACGTCGAATCCGGTGCCGGTCAATGTGGTCTGTGCCGGGGCAGTCAGACACGGTAACAGTGCTAAATCGTCATATACTGTAATTTTTTTAGCGTTTATTGAACCTTTTACATAAAAAACAGTTCCGCCTGCCGCTTTGACGGCGCTGCTGTCGTCTGTGTAGAGGGTGTCCGATTCCAGTGCCCGGCGTAAAACTTCGGTGCGTGAAAGCTGGGGTGTCTGGATCAGTTTTACTTCATCCCGTTCTATTGTTTCGTTTCGATACACTACGGTATCGGCAACGGGTAAATAAGGAACAATTATATCTGCCTTCTCTTTTGCGGCAACGATGGCGGAAATCATCTCATCGGGGACACACGCCCTGGCGACATCGGTCACAAGAACATAAGGAGTCGTGACAGCGGCGAGGGCATTTTTCAGTGACTCCTGTCGCGAATCGCCTCCGGTAACCACGGTGTAATCCCCGTGAATACGCATGTATCGCGCTTCTGAAGGGTGTGCGGTTACGACAATATCTTTGGCGTTTACCTGTGCGGCGAGTCTGTCCGCGACAAATTGCCAAAGCGGTTTGGTGTCAATTCTAAGCCACTGTTTTTTTACCTCCCGGGCAAAACGGGTAGAATTTCCTGCCGCAAGGAGGATAATAGTAAAATCGGGCAATTTATGTCCTTTTTTTCTAAAGTGTTACTAAATTATACATAATCAAACCTTTTTTTTGCCTGATATAGAGTTCATTATCTTTATTGTTGTAAAATGCCAGGTACCGACAATATAGGGGAAACTATGAGAAACGAATGGGTTCAAAAAAGAGAAAACGACAGTGTGCGGACACAGATGTATTATGCAAAGCAGGGGATTATCACCGAAGAGATGCATTATGTCGCACAGGTAGAAAAGCTCTCTGCAGAGCTGGTGCGGAGCGAAGTTGCCAGGGGGAGAATGATTATCCCGGCGAACATCAACCACACCAACCTCAAGCCGATGGCTATCGGGATTGCGGCAAAGTGTAAAATCAACTCAAATATCGGTTCATCAGCACTTGCTTCCGATCCTGCCATGGAAGTGGAAAAACTGAAAGTATCGGAAAAATACGGCGCCGATACGCTGATGGATCTCTCTACGGGTGGCGATCTGGATGCTATCCGTAAAGAGGTCATCGCCAATGCGACCATCCCTATCGGAACGGTACCTATCTATCAGATACTTCATGATGTCAACAACAAAATCGAAGATTTGACGATCGAAAAGATGCTGGAAGTACTGGAGCGGCAGGCGCAGCAGGGTGTGAGTTACTTTACGATACATGCCGGATTTTTGCTGGAGTTTATGCCGCATATTGCCAAAAGAAAAATGGGAATCGTCAGCCGCGGCGGATCGCTGATGGCGGCATGGATGATGCACTAC
>JALWRO010000008.1 GCA_027080605.1 Campylobacterales bacterium | reverse complement strand
GGGTTTACATTTTGAAAAAGGACTTCATAACGATTTAAAATACCCTCGTATCGTTTTTTGACTTTTTCATAGTCGCGGATCTTTTCATAAAACCGCTGCCGCTCTTTTTGCTGAATAAAATCTGAATTTCTCGTCTCTACCTTCGCATCTTCGAGATTACCTGTTAAAAGATAATTCAAAGCATTGTAATTATGCAAAAGAACTTTATCGTACCCATCTCCACAATAATCTGAAATAACGTATTTAGAAACAGCCACAACCGGTCTGTTTTCATCCTGACGATAGATATCGATAGCAGTTTCAAAATATTGTCTCGACTTTGTGAAATCACGTTGATAAAACGACAAAAGCCCCTCTTCGGCATTTCGCAAAAAAAGGCTTTTGTTTGTACTGACTATCTCTTGTGCTTTTTGAAAATCACACTTCTCAAGTGCATGGTGTTCTGCTTTGACATCATGGGATGTATGGATCAGGGTTTCATGAAGCAGTTTAGAGGCTTGCTGACATGAAGTGAGGAGGAACAGAATAGTGAAGTATAATATCATACTTTTTATCTGTCCCATATAGCACACTCCATTTTCAATAAAATCTTATTTTAGCATAATAATTTTAACCTTTTTATTGTTGTTCTCTCAAATTCCCTTCATAGACCGTACCGTTACAATAATGTTCATATTTAGTACCGTCTGCACTAATCCAAAACTGACACTCTTCCAGACCACAATTGCCGTATGTAATAACTTCATCAAAAGCATAACCGTTATTATCTTCCTGAAGGTAAATCAAGTATCCTCCGCAGTTTACCTTTCTGTAATCAATAGTCGCACTCTGTTCACCGACTCTCAATGTATCTACAGATATCTTCGCCCTCCATCCATCATCCTGTACCAGAGTTTTATGGTCGATCGATGTAGCATTTGTAACATCCAGTTTCTTTGTAAAAGAAGAAAGGGCACTTTTGATTCCTTCTTCATTGATCACGTATGTATCAAAAATATAATCTCCGTCAGCATTAAAAAAACTGGAATTGTCAAGCGATACTCGCCATGTTGAATTACCAGATAGATAATTTACTTCTGTATTATATAACTTATCCATCGATACTCCTGATGGATTGGTAATCTGCCAGTATACAAAGTCTATTGCCGAAGCATTGTTTGAATCAAAATAAGTTGTCAGCGTTATTTGATTACTTGTTAAGTTAGTATCCGCTGTAAAATATGTTACTAAAGGTACAACAACAGGTTCATCCGGATCAATAAAGGTAATCTTTACATTGATAAATTCAAAGTCGTCAAAATCTGTTGTATAACCACTTGTAATTTTTATTTCATTCTCTCCAGGATGATATTCAGATTTATCGATCGTAAAACTTTGTGTGCCGTAACTTCCATCATCCGGAGAACTTTGTAATGATGTACTATAATCATTGATAATCAAACGATCATTATAATTTTGTACACCCTTTGCTTCAAATGTCACTTTTGCTCGTTTGAAATTGTTATACTGAAAATCATCAATAAAAAAAGTCTTACTAAACTCTGTACTTTCCGCACCCGCCCTTTGAAACTCAGAGTTTGCGGAGCCGGTATAATTTCCATCTCCAAGATGATGTAAGTGCGGTTCTATCTCAAGAACGATTTCATTTGGTTTGATAGGTTCGAGAATGAAAT
The DNA here is from genome assembly GCA_027080605.1 of Campylobacterales bacterium. Classification (GTDB taxonomy): domain Bacteria; phylum Campylobacterota; class Campylobacteria; order Campylobacterales; family QNZT01; genus QNZT01. The sequence continues at coordinate 7,928 of JALWRO010000008.1, read as the reverse complement.
CTTCATTAAAATTTTCCTGATCGGTTTTGGTGATTTCCCGTGTTTTCGGCACATATCCGTCTGCATAGGCATAAACAATCAGTTTCGCATTGTCCCTAATATTATCAAAATCTTTTTTTGAAAACTCCATCCTATAGGTACCATCAACACCGGTTACATCCTGTACCGATGTACTTTGGTCATTTTTGATATATTCAAACTTCACGGTTACATTTGCCAAAGGTGTTCCGTCAGGGGTTGTTACTTTGCCGGAAATGGTATTTTTTTTCAACTCCTGCTCGGCAATTGTGATAATATCTGTCAAATCATCTATACCGTCTCCGTCAGTATCACGATTGTTTGGATCATAATGATATACATTAATCTCCTGCCAGTCATTGAGTCTGTCTCCGTCGCTGTCTGCACTGTAAGGATTGGTATAGTAAGTATTGATCTCCTCTGAGTCGTTCAATCCATCATTGTCGCTATCGGGATTGTAAGGATTGGTAAAAGTTTCATACAGCTCCGAATAATCACTCAAACCGTCTCCGTCATAGTCACTGTTATTGGCGGGATTCAACTGAGGTTTTTGATCTGCAAAATCACTATTATCATCGACACTCAAAATAAATTTATACGAAGGTGCTTGTGCAGCAGAGGAAGGCGTAGTAACATAATCTGTCATTCTCCCTGCAATCAGGTAAGCAATCGTTGCATCGGTTGATTTTAGTCCCTGGTTCTCACCATACTGTGTGACGATAGCATCTACAATACGCACCTTCTCAGTTTTGAGTATCTTCACCGTCATACCATCTTCCAGTTTCCACTCATGCCCCCACCCTATAACGGTTATTGCATGCCCTGTCAAATTCTGAATAGCATTAAATTTACTGTCATATTTGTAAAAATGCAATTTTTTTCGCATCTCTTTTGCATTTTCTACTTTAAAAACCTTTCTGTCAAAATAGTCGATTTCTGTTTTTTTGCCGTCTAAATTACTGGTTGAAGGCTCATAGATGTTGTATTGAAAAGATTCTCTGAAAATACCTCTGGTTCTGTTTTGCACCACCGTACTGCTCGCATCTCCCATACCAAGCAATCTTTTAAGAAATCCCGCATTTTGCTTTTTCAAAACATCGATGATATCTATGACTGATCCTGTTCCAAAAGGTTGCAAAGCATCTGCAACCTCATCCGCCGACATAACCCAGGTTGCTTCGTTTGCATCGCTGCCAAATGTAACCGGTTCTCTTTTCAGATCATCATTTGGATATTTTCGGATGGAGAGATGTGCTGTAATGGCATTGTCAGAATCCCATCTTGCATATATTCTTTTTAAAGTTTCTGTCGTATTGCTAAAGAGGATTCTGTATGAAAGATCATAAAGAACTTGATTGTTATCGCGACTTGTGACAATAAACAAAGATCGATTTTGAGCATTTTCAGGTTGAAATATACTTTGTTCACTTGATATAGGTATTATTCCATTTTCGTCTCTAAATGCTTTCGTGCTACGTCCATTTGAAAGAGGTACTACATTATTTTCAGCGGCAACTGCTTTAATACTTGGATAATCAAAACTTACACTTCCTCCATTGACATTCATAGCAAAAGGCACAACCGAAGGCGTTGCACCAATACCGTATACCAAACCACTTACCTCATTTAGAACATTAGCAATCTGTATCACTTTTGCACCGGTAAACATATATGCCACTTGTTTTGTTGCACTGGAAAGAATTGTTTTGGGTAAACTTGTAGCCATTTTTGAGAAAGTATCCACAATATAATCTGAAACAGCATCCAAAATTTTAGATGGACTTCTTGTAATTTTGATAAGAGGTTTCAAAATATCAGCAGGTTTTAACAAGACTTCTAAACTGTTAGTCATTAAACTTTTTATTCTTTCAGGATCATTTTTCCAAATCATAAACCCTATCCAAGTGAAATCTCGTATTGACTGTTCATAATCTTTTCCTGATGCGGAAATTTCTTTAAAAAGTTTCAATGTAAGCGCTTCATTCTTTGATACTATTCCAAATATCCTCATTACACTATAATTTCCAATCGAAACATTGTAGTTATGTTCAAACTCTTCTATTGCTTTTTGCACCTTAGCATTTTTTCCTGTTGCATAATTATTATTTTTATAAGACTCATACACTTTCTTAACTATATAACCATTAAGAATAATTGAAAGTGCTTGTTTATTTGTTATTTCCCCATCTTGATTCTGGTTCAATGTAAAAGCAATTGCTCTGTTTTTCATATATAGATGCTCACTATTAAATGAAAGCTTTTTGAAAAAAAACTTCACTTTTTTCCTAATCGGCACACTTTGAATCGGCACATCGGGAATCAAATCATGTGCCTGTTTGAATATTGCACGTAGATTATTAACACCTTGTTCAGCAGAATGAAGCCAATTACCAATATTAACCAATGTACTTTGGTCTATAATGTCTTGTTTGACATTCTTCTGTGGAGAGAAAAGGAAATAATTTATCTCAATAAAGTTTGAAATACCATCTAAAAAATCATCGGCATAAGAGAGATATTTTTTTATATTTTGTGGGTTGTTACGCAAATTTTTAAGTGCAGTTTTAAAATTTTTACTAATCTCTGGACCTGATATAAAATCTAATACTATTTTAATTCCCAATGACACATTCATCACCGTCGGCATATTAACCCCAAACTCTTTATAAAACTGATACTCTTTACGTCCGTTCACCGGATCAGAGCCTATATAAGGAAACATTTGCGGGTCGAACTGATCTCCTTCAAATTCCGTCTTTTTCTTCGATTCTTTGTTGGTCACATACTCAGTAAATGTACGCAACCAGTCAATATCTTTGATCATCAACCCCGCCGCACCTAACTCTGAGGGGGCAACGAGCGGTGACGCAAACAGTTCAAGTGCTCCATAGTCGGGTTTATCCGGTCGAAGTCCGTAATAAACCGGAAGCGCGTTAATGATTTTCATTTTATGTGTGGTTGAATCATAATCAATAGAAAGTGTACTGTTTAGCGCATAATCACGCAATGTTTTCTGCGGATGTTGTTGTCGATAGGCTTTTGCGAAAAGTACACTCTTTTGTAAACTCCGCATACGCACCTGTTTTGTTCCACTACTATGGATTAAAATATTTTGTGCATCTCCCACGAGCTGATTTAACTGTTTTTCAAACAATGGATTGTAAAACGCACCGTTACTTACGACAAATCGATACAAATCCAATGCTTTCTCATAACCATCTTTATATCTGGACTTTAGTTCATGAACCAATTCCACTTTGGCACTTTCAGGCAATAACAACAAGTCCATATCACTCATGAAAAGCTTTGCGAGAACGGTCGTTTCAGTATTTAGTTTTCCCCGCCACTCTCCAGCGTTAAAACTTAAAAAAACCGTTTGATCTTCTACTATTTCCTGATAATCATCATCAACAACAGTTACTTTTCTGCTTGCAACCGTATCGACAAGATACCCTTTTGTCGTTTGAGAACCATCCACACCCGTTACCGTTAAAACGATAGGATTGTTGTTTTCATCGCTAAGTTGCTCATAACTTTGCGGTACCGGTTGTGCAACCCTTTTTTTGGCTTGAGGAAAAATATCATGATGTTCATCCAGATATCCATCACTCATATCTGTCATCAGTTTAGCCACTAAAACAGTATCGCCATACTTTTGTGCTTCAGTGACATAACTATCGATATCAAATCCGCTATAAGCACCCACTTTGTTTATATCATCTTTTGCAATTCCAAGAATAGCGCTCATATCGGCTACCGTGTGCCCATAGCGTCGCGCGGCATCTTTGTCCAACAATGAGGAGAAATAGTCAAATCCCAATGTCGTCAACGGGGTAATATTACATGAAGCATGCATACATACGGCAGATAAAGAACCGTTAAATTGCTTTCCGTTCTGCGTACCGCCGCTCGCCTCGACTATAAAATAATCGGCACTGTCTTTGAAGTGAAGTCGATAAACACCGCCCCCGTCGGTAGTCGTTTGCGTTTCAACAAGTGAACCGTCAGGACGATAGACCCGTATGGTTGCATTTTGAAGCGGTACATTTGTCGCGACAATACCGGAAATAACTTTTTCAGCATTTTTTTTGGAACCTCCCCCACCACATCCAACAATCCCAAAAACCACCGCCGTATATAACAGCAACCATACAATCCGTTTCATCAAAAGCCTCCTGTTTTACACTATTATATTGTAGCTTTATTTTTTTGGATTTGTTGGATTTTGAGTTTATGTAACCAACTTCAGTATCTACTCTCACATCTATAGTTACAATCGCCTCTGTCGCTTCCAAAACCTTCCAAAAACCCACGTTGCCTACCACTTAAAACCTGGCATCTCGCTTTACACAGTGAAATCTTCATCTCGCGCACATTGCCAAATGTACACATTGATTGAGCATTTCCACACTCAATTTTACATCTTAACCTGTCAGATGATGACAATATACCGCCATTATCATCAGACATTTTTTTACATGTTTTCTCTTTGCATTCTTGCTCTATCTTGAAACAGTCATCCAGTGTAACGCCAGCCTTTTCACGGGCTGCTTTACGCTGTTGTTCCATGCGTTCTCTTGCCTTTTGTGCAGGTAACGTATACTCATAATAGTACTGCTCTGCAGCTTTTTTATGAGCTTTTTCAGAATATGTTTGAAGTTTTTTATCGTGTGTCTCTGCTTTTTTATTTTCTCCCTTCGCTTTTAATATGGCATCGAGATCATACTCCGATGCCATCATATTTAAAAAAAGTCCCAAAATCAATACGACAACACTATATGTGAGCTTCATGAACTATTTGATCTCCTTGATTTTATACTCCAGATGTGCATCGATGATTTTTGTTCCTGTTTTTATGTAGGCAAGATGCCCTTTTTCTGCAATCTGTAAAGAGCCGAAATCTATATTTTTGGTATCTTTATACCTATTTCGTTTGTTTAAATGAAATGTCACTACCTTTCGAATACTTTCTGTCCTGTTCTTGGATACACTAAAGGAACCTACACCGCTATTATCCTGATACGTTACCTTCAATACAATTTCCACTGGAATATTATAACTTCCATATTTCAAGCGTATCGGGGATTTTGGATTTTGTTTCAAAGTTACTTTATATCTGGATTTTCTATAGTCAGCGATAGAAACGATATACAGCAACTTACTCTCTTTGATCTTATTTTTAGCAGATGTCTGATTGTTGGAATAAACTTTAAAAACCTTCCAATAATCTCCTATAAAGTTGATATATGCCTTCTCAACTTCAGCTTTCTCTTTCCTCGTTTTTGCCAGAGACTCAGCTTTTTTAAGAAGCTGCACATCATCGGTTAGATAAAACTTTTTAAGATAGTATGAAAAACCTTTCACACTGTTATCCAACGCCTGAATCTTCCCTCTTTTTGCATTGTTGTAGACATCGACATAAAGAGCACAACGACACAAATGCCAATCTTTCCAGGCTTTATTCCATGTACTTATTTTTGTAACCATTGTAGGATCAAACGTTACATCATATGCACAAGAATCTGGACCGTAAGTGTTACCCAAACCTACAAATTCTCCACAATTATCACGAGTCCAGTATTCGAAATTATGCCTCATACTATATCGCAGTTTTTTATAGTCCAGTTTTTTATATCCACCATCTATAATCCGCTTATAGTCTTTGGTACTAGGTATCCTCCATCCCTGAACACCCAAAAGTTTTAAATTCCTACAATGCTCTTCACAAGTCATATAATCACTCTCTACTTGCTCATTAAACGGAGTATCTTCCCATATCACACCATTGATGTATTTTGCATCTTTAAAGTTTACAGAACCAATAGGCTTCATGCTGTAAATCTTTTTGTAATGTTCTTCACGTTCAATCTTTTCCGCATTAGCAATTACTTCACTTTCTGGAACAAAACATCGCATTTTGTTCCTGTTTTTATCCATTTGCCATATACCGTCAAAAGACTCACAAAATTCCCGATCACGATCAAAATAATCATTATAAACACGTTTAACAAATCGCTTATGTATACATTTACCACTATTAGGGCCTGTACTGACCCACTCCCCACCATCGTAATCCTCACAAGCAAATTTTTTAGTATATTTACTATTACGTACCTGATAGTAGATAGTCATATTGACATCTGAACATATCCACTTATTTTTACGGCTACTCCAGATCCAGCTACCGCCTTCACTGTAACAAAACTGTTTTGCAGTCATACGTTTGGCTTTCCTAGCCTGCACTTCAGGGCTTGAATGCATACTGCAACCAACTAATGCCAATCCAAATAGCAATACCGCCATACCTTTATATATCACACTTCCTCCTTTATGATACTGTTGTTCCTCCACCACACCTATCTATATTCTATTTAGCAGAAATCCGCTGAAAGTATTTTTGATACTTTTGTTGTATCTCCGGCTTTTCTATCTTTACCCAGGGCATAATGCGCTTTTTGTAGATTTCAATCGCTTTGGCTCTGTTACCATGATCTTTATATACCCATGCAACAGTATCTAAATGGTATATTGCATCTGAATGCTCCAAATAGTTCAGATAAAACTTATAATCTTTTGTATAAGCTCCCTTCTCATGCATATTCCAAAGATACGTATTGACCTTATCCATCCGAGATTTTTTCTGGACAATCTGCTGTACCGTACGTTCTCCGGAACTCGCTCCGAGAGCACCACCTACCAAACTGCCGAAAAATCCTGCATTTGCTGTACTGTAAAGTACTAAAACTGTCACTATGAGTCTCTTCATGAGATAGTTCCTCCTTACTGTATTTATAATGAAAGTATAATGGTTTTAAATTGGAAAGATTGGATTTTTCAGGAAAGGGACAGGGCTTATAAAAAAGGTAAGCCCTGTTTTTTGTAAGTCTCAATGCTGATATTTGGTATTCAGACAGATATTACGCATTGTTGAGTGCATACTTTTGAACATACCGTTCACAACATCATTTGTAAATTTTTCTGAACAACCACCTCCAAGGTCAATCAGACAAGTCCGTCTGCATCCACTATCCACACCATGTACAAATCGCCTTAATGCTTTAGATGCTTGTGCGTTTGTGACAGAAACTTGATATGTGGTTTTGCAAATATGTACCATTTTTAAAGTCGCTTTACGGATAACAGTTTCGTTTGCATTTGAACAAGATGCCTGTAAAGAACTCATTATGAGCATCCCGACTAATGGAATCAAGAGTACATTTTTCATCTGTTTATCCTCTATCTACACCGCAGATACTTGATCACCGTATCTTTACCGCGTAACTCTTTGATCTTTGCCCGTGCTTTTCGTTCCGCTTCTGCTTTATTATCGGCGGATACTTTGACATAGGTGCCGTGAAACAATCCCGCGTTTGTCGCTTCAAATGAACACTCGTATGTCATAGACGCATGCGCGCCAACTGCCATTCCCATCACCAATGCCAATTTCATAGCAAGTTCATGCATAACTTCCTCCTCTGGATGTTTGTTTGCAACTTTTTGTTGCTGTTGTTATGATAGTGTTTTTAGATTGGATATATTGGATTTGAGACAAATAATATTATTGAACTTGATCATACTGTCAAAGCATGATCTCGGTACCTATTATTAGATCTTATCTTCAACCTGAAAATATTTCAATTTGAAATAAAATTCTTAGAAAAGTAAATTTTGTTTTACAATATTTCTGATTTACATATCAGGAGTGATAGATGCCCAAAAAGAATAAAGAGTCATTTGTTTATGACAGAACATTGCGGGAACTTTTTCAGGATGTACCCAAAACGCTTATCAAGCTGCTTGTCAATAAAGAGATCAAAGAAGTTTTAGAAACCAGTTTCCCGAAAGTGGAAGAAAGAAGAGTCGATCTTTTGACCAGACTCGAAGACGACACCCTCTTTCATCTGGAAATC
>JALWRO010000007.1 GCA_027080605.1 Campylobacterales bacterium | reverse complement strand
ATCTTCAGCAGACCGAAAAAGTTTGAGAGTGTGGTTTGTGCCGCCAGAGCAACGGCGAGACCACCGATTCCCAGAGAAGCGAGCAGCCCGGTGACGTTGACACCCATTTTGACCAGTGCGACCAGAAAGGCAGCCAGAAAGATAATGACTTTGGTGACGGAGAGAATCAGATTGATCAGCTCGCTGCGCAGTTGTATGTTTTCGACTGCCTGTTTGCGATGAAAATAGATAAAAAAGATATTTTCGACCAGCTGCATGAGAATATAGGCAACCATCGCGATATAAAAGATATAGAAGAAAATTTCCGTTTTTTCAGATAAAGGCATGGGGTAACGCAACACTTCGAGTGCAAGTTTAAGTCCTATACCGTTAATGAGTAGCGAAACGGGTCTGCGGATGCGGTCGAGGTTATCGAGGAGAATATCGTCGGTCTCATCTTCATGTTCTAGTATTTTCGATTTGAAATAGCTGTAGAGACGTTTATAGACGAGGTAGTTGAGCAGCCAGAAGAAGAGAATGACAAATACAAAAAGAATGACCCGCCCGATATCGAGTTTGATATAACGCATATAGACATTGAGTTTTGCGGCAGCAGGCTGCTTGTTGATATAGTTGATGAGGTTGTCAAGCTGCAATTCTGCGGCGATGGAATGGTAGGTCAGCAGTTTCGCGTTGATAGTCAGGTAGTCGAGAAAACTGTCGAAAAAGTAGTAGTCTCTGGCGAAACTGAAAAAGTTTTTCTGTATCTCTTTTGCGACGGTGCCTTTTTGTGACGCGACCTCTTCATAGATGGCGATAGCATCCTTGATCGGAAATGTTTTTCCCAGCATCTCTTTCTGCTTCTGGATATAGGTGACGAGGCTTTTCTCTTCCAGTGTTGTCCAGTTGTCGGCGAGGTAGTGGAAAAAGGTGAAGATCTCCTTTCTCAGGCGCAGTGATTCCACCGCGAGTTTGTCACGCTTGACTGCCTGAAGATAGCCGTATTTTCGGTTGGCATCGATTTTGAGCATCAAGGTATTGATCGTTTTTTCACTCTCTTTGGGATCAAAATAGGGATTTTTTTCCGTATCCAGGGCGTAGGGTTCGTTTTTGAGTTTGAGAATCAGACCTTCATAGGCGTGTACCCGCTCTTCCAGCAGTGCGGTTGTTTTATTTTCGTTGAGTGCTCTGGTGGTAGCGTTGGTATCGGAACTATCGGTAATAAGTGTAAGGATTACGTCATTGGGAAAAAATTTCTTTTCGGTTTCGATTAGTTGCTGCCAAAATGAGTCTGCCGCAAAGAGAACCGCCGTAAGCAGTAACAGCATCGGCAACATTCTCTTCATGAACAGACTCCTGTAGTAGGTATGGTAGCGCTATTATAACAAAAGTTTACAGTGAGTTTGCAAATTTCTTCTCTTCGGTGTGGGTAATGATTTTAGATGCTTTGGCAAAGTTCTCGCTGGAGTGCTGTTCCGCGGTGTCAAGTTTCAGCAGGCAGTTATCTATCAGTGTCCGCATATCGTAAACGAGTTCATGAATCTTTTGAATCTGCTGGTCCTGAAGATTGGATGTTTGCGTGATGTTGTAGACGATTTCCATCGTTTTGGAAACCTGTTGTACCAGTTCATGATATCCCTCGATCATTTTGGCGGAGATTTCATTGCCGGTTTCCGCTTTGGATCTGGCGATATCGACAATTGACTTGATCTCTTTGGAGGCTTTGGCGGTTTGTGCGGCGAGGTTTCGCACCTCTTGTGCGACGACGGAAAATCCTTTACCCGCTTCCCCTGCAGTAGATGCTTCCACTGCGGCGTTGAGGGAGAGAATATTTGTCTGCATTGTAATTTTGTCGATGATGGTAATGGCTTCGTTGATGGTGGCAACCTGCTCTTTGATGTCGAGCATCGCTTCGGCGGTCTTTTTCGCCAGTGACTCTCCCTCTCGCGCGGCATCACTGACTGCCTGGGAGTAAGAGGTAATAAACGAAGCACTTTCGACATTGGTTTTGATGTGGTGATTGACTGCTTCGACAGTTTCGATAATCACGCCGAGCTCTTTTTTCATTTGGTCATCGATATGGTGATAGGCGGTTTTGATATTTTGGTTGACTCTTTGTGCTTTCTCTTTAAATTCCAGTCCGTAGGAACGGTCGTTTTGGAGCATTTTTGCGATTACTTCACCCAGATTGTTGATGGAGACTTCAATACGACCTTTGGGGTTTTGGATGGGGTGGCGGTAATCTTCCGAAGCGTAGTTGTCGATAAGCTGCAGAATTCTGTTGAGATCACGACCGATATTTTCCTCCAGACTCTCCAGCATTTCATTGATTTCATGATGTGCTTTTTTCAAAAGGGGATTGCTGGGAAGGGTCTTGATACGGCGGCTGTAATCACCTTTTTCCACTGCTCTGGCATGTTCGATGAACTCTTCCATAAAAGCCTGATCTTTGATCATCTGGCGTTCAATTTCACGAATTTTTGCATTGATCGCATCGGAGATCGCTCCGGTATTTTCGTCGATGTAGGTTAGTTTTGTATTGTCACCTGTCATGTAGTTGAGAAAGCTGAAAAGCCCGTTTTGTACCTTGTCGAGTTTGTGGACAAATCGCTTATTGATCAGGGGAACGATGACAAGAGAAATAGCGGTTACCAGCAGCAGTGTATAGAGTGCGATATAAAGAAAAAGGTTATCCGGTGCCTTTTCATGAAAGTGACCGGATACAATCACAGAGCTTCCGATAGCTGTTGCAGCTGCGACAAACGCAATTGCCGCCATAGGAATATAGAGAAGCTGGCGTTTGATATTTCTGTTTGGGTCTGTATGCATTGGTGCTCTTTGTAGTGAGATGGTCTTATTGATATATCGGTTTTTCGCCGAATAAATTTAAAAAATTTCATTTTATTACGTATGGTTATCTTGAAGTTGGCTATAATGTGCGATAAGAATGTATTACGAAGAGAAAAGGGGTTTCATGAAAGTATTGCTTCTGGAAGATGATGTGATTCTCAGTGAAGTGATCGGGGAGTATTTGGAAGCACTCTCATGTGACGTTTCATATGCCTGTGACGGGCTGGAGGCGGAGTCGCTGGCGTTAGCGGAAAAGTATGATCTCTTGTTGCTGGATGTCAATGTGCCGGGACTGGATGGTTTGTCATTTCTGGAAGCGTTGCGCAAAACGGAAAACCGTACACCTGCCATCTTTATCACTTCTCTGGACAGCGCCGAAGATGTGGCGGCGGGTTTCGGTGCGGGTGCGGACGACTACTTGAAAAAGCCGTTTGATTTGCTGGAGCTCAAAGCGCGTATCGACAATCTGAAGCGGCGTTATCATATTGATGATACGAAAGAGGTTGCTATTGGCGATGCACTCTGCTACAACTACGAAAAACAGGCGCTTATGAAAGAGGGTGAGGAGAGACGGCTCTCCCGTAAAGAGGCGCAGATTCTGGAGTATTTTCTGCGACATCCGGGAAGTGTACTCAGTTTTGAAGAGATCCTCAACAATGTCTGGAACTATGAAGATACTCCGTCACAGGCGACACTGCGCACCTACATCAAAAATCTGCGTAAATATCTGGGAGAAGATGTTATTACCAATATCAAAGGGGTGGGATATCGATTTCAGTAGAGAAGAAAAACGGGTACTCTACCGTTTTATCGGACTCTATACCGGGTCGCTGTTTGTGCTGTTTGCCGTGATCGCGTGGCTCTACTATTCACTGGCTTACAGTTATATGCTCGATGAACGGCGTCATGCCATGCAGCTGACAGCGCACAGGCTCTCCTCCAAAATCATCGCCGCACATATGGGAAAGCATCACGATCTCGATCTGAACAGGCTTGCCGAAACGGTGCCGTACCGGGTCGGTTTTTTTGACAAAGAGGGTGCTTGTCTGGGTGGTGTATGTACGTTGCAGAAATTTTTGGGCAATAAATTTATGGTGGATGAAGAGAAAATACGTATTACCGACAAAAGCACTTTCGGGCATCTGGGGGTCGATGCGATCGTTTTGGAAGAGAGTGGGTTCGGTGGGAAAGTCAGCCGGCTGAGAAGAGAGACACTGCTTTTACTTGCAGCCGCCTATCTGGTGATTGCACTGGTAGGTTATTTCCTTGCCAGACTCTTTATCCGTCCCATCCAGATGCGGCGCCAGGCGCTGGATGATTTTATCAAAGAGAGTACACATGAACTCAACACCCCCATTTCAGCATTGTTGATGAGTGTTGATGCCAGAGGAGATTCTGCCGATAAAAACGATCTGCGGATCAAAATAAGCGCCCGGAGGATTTCCGATATTTACAAAGACTTAACCTACCTCTTTTTACGGGATAAAGAGCGTATTCAGCCTGAATCTGTCGATATGACGCAGATTGTGCGTGAGCAGGTTGAAGCGCTGAAACCCCTGGCACAGAAAAAAGATGTGGTGTTTCATGAAGAGTATCACTCTCCATTGGTTTGTGAAATCGATCGCGAAAGTGCGCTACGTCTGGTGACCAATCTGCTTTCCAATGCTATTAAATACAACCGCCGCGGCGGCGCTGTCTATGTAGAGATTAAAGAGCGTGAGCTAAGCATTCGTGATACCGGTATCGGCATCGCCGAGAAAGATCAGAAAGAGATTTTCAAACGTTTTTTCAGAGCGACTTCACACAGCGGCGGTTTCGGACTGGGATTGTCGATTGTATCTGATATTGCGCAGCGTTACCGTATTGACGTTGATCTTGAATCGGTCAAAGGGGAAGGAACGACATTTCGGTTGCGTTTTCCCTGACTACACACATTTTCCACACACTTTGACTATCATACGGATATAAAACTACAAAGGATATTCAGATGAAAAAAAATATGTTATGGACGATCCCCTTTCTGCTTACAGTCGGTTTGGGTACCGCGCAGGCAGACGGTATGAAATGCGGTGCGGGAAAATGCGGCGGGGCAATGCAGCAAAAGAGCGATGTCGGGAACGGATTGCTTCATGAAGTGAAAGAGAAGGATAGCTTTCGCATCGTTTTAGAGAGTCAAAAACCGATGACCGTCGGCAATAACGACATTACCGTAACGGTCTTGCAAAACGGCAAAAAGCGTGACAATGTCAAAGTAAAAATCAAGTTCTTTATGCCCGAGATGCCTGGAATGCCCTATATGGAGTACAAAACCAAACTCAAAAAAGTGGATGGGGTGTATAAAGGCAGTGTCAACCTGTCGATGGGCGGTACGTGGCAGTATATGCTCAAATTTAAAGATGCCGAAGGCAAAGTGCATAGTGTGAGAGGGAGTGTGAATATTTGAAGGGATGTTTACGCAGGTTGCTCTGTGGAAATAAACTTTTTGAGGTTGATAGAGATGACAAACTCTGTCCCCTCTTTTTGATCACTCTGAATCTGCAAGCTGCCGTCAAGCTGTCTGACAAGCTGACCTGCTTTGATGAAATCACGGTTATGGGAAGAGAACGCTTCTGTCAGGGGACTACTTTTTTTGGATGAGCCTCTTTTGATCTTTCTGCGCTCTTCGGGAGAGAGATATTTACCGGAATCTTTGATGGTAAAGGAGAGTGCTGTCTCAAACTTTTTCTGTGCAATATTTTCAATTTGTAAAATCACTTCCTTACGGGCATTTCCTGTTTCCATGGCAGCATCGAGAAAGAGGGTGAGTATCTCTCTGATTTTCTCTTCGTCTCCGATGCAGATATCGGGCAAAGAGGGATCAATAGCGTAGTGAAACGAGATTTGATGTTGCCGTGACAGAGAAATATAGGGTTTGATAATCTCTTTCAAAAGTCGAATAGGTGAAAAGGTACTCTCGTTAGTGACAGGTTCTTCTGTTTTGGGGACAGCTTCTGTAACTACTATCGTCTCTTCCTCTGTTTCCTCATGTGGTATGTTGTATTTCGGTGCAATATTGGTCAGCGGCATATCTTCCGTATCGGATTCGAGTTCCGGATGACGCAAAGCAAATGATTGCGTCTCTGTTTGTTCATGCTGCTTTTGGGGAATACGCCGCTGATTATCCGAAAAGTGTTTGATTTGAATATCGGGATTTTTATCTGTCAATTTTTGTTGTGCCGTACTAGGTGCTTTTAAATAGCGTCTGATCAGAAAGATGAGTATTATCAGTGATGCAAAAGCCATCACAAGATTGACATAGAGTGTTACAGGGATAATCGCTTTAAAATCGAGTGATTTAAGATAGTCAAACAGCGTCTCTTCCGTTTCTGTAACAAAATTTGCATTTTGTTGCATCTGTTGCATCCATGTCGTGGTATCGACCATATAATTTCCGCTGCCGATTCCCTTCAGTATTGTCCTGCGTAATTGGGTAACGGAAGCGATAAGTTCGTCTTCATGAAGTGTCTTATGCAGGAGCGGATAGACAGGTTTTCCGCTGAGACGCTTCAGGTTGGGTATTTGTTCCTCTTTGAGGATAGTTTCCCACTGCATCAGATCCGGCATTGTCATTTTCTGCCTTTTGGCGATGAAGTAGGCGATGAAGCTCTGCTCCTGGTTGATCGTATCTCTGAATTTGACCAATTCTGCATAGGTTGTAAAGTAGTGTGAAACGGATGCAATACTCTGTGCGAGTTGTTTTAACCATCTCTGCTCCTCTTTCAGGAGCGGTGAAATGATCTTTTTCTGGTAATAGTCAAAGAGTATGTCACGGTAATTTTCATTGATTACATCGACACGTGAGCGAATATATCGCAGATTTTCCGGGAGATTTGCAAACTTCTGTTTAAGTGTGGAAAGTGCAGATTGTTGTGTAATATAGGTCTCAAGACCGGCAATGGCGTTGTCACTTTTCTGTCGTTTGGCGGCAACGTTTTGAAATCCGATATTGCCTTTCGTACCCAGATAAAGTGCACTGATGACACGTTCGTCTTCAAGCTTTTGAATGCTGTTGTCAAGATGATGGATCAAATCAATATAGATATCACTTGACTGTACGAGTTGGTAATGTCTGTAAGAGACATATGTACGACTGCTGAAATAGAGCAGTGAAACAAAGAAAACTGCGATTAAAATGACGGTAAGTGTTTTTTGTGAAAACTGTTTCATAGCCGGTTGATACTCTCTTCCAAATCTTCTACCGCGATTGTGACGATATGCGGCACAAAATAGAGCGGTACAGGGTTAAACAGTGTTTTATAGGTGTGCCAGGTAACATAGAGATTTTTATTGATGTTTTGAATCATCCTGTCTATCACGTGTAATGTTTCATACAACTTTTTTGTATTTTCCGCAGGATCGATTTTTAAATGGATTGCCATATAGAGTTTGGAAAGCTGCATAATCTGGTATTGCAGTTCCTCTTTAAACAGGCTTTCATGAAGACTTTTCAGTATAGAGTCGACACCTTCGACGAGTGCATCGCTATTGTCAAGCACTTTTTCGGCATTTTCTCTGTCAACATCATCATCCAGCAGATCCTGCAGTTCATCTTTGGTGTAAGAGAGGTAGTCGAGAATGGAACGAATATCCTCATTGTGAGTATTTTTAGCGATAATACGCAGATCCTCTTCGATCTTTTTGATAGTATATTGTAATTTTGGAATATATTTGAAATGGTTTGGATTGTACAAAAGAAAGAGATAGTCGTTGGCAAATTTTTCACTCAAATATTTAAGATCTTCGGCAGCTCTGGCAGTCTGTGACTGTGCGTGGAGCTGCAATGAGACAAATATAAGTAAAACGGCAACGACGAATTTCAAAATTAAATCCTACTTTTCATAAAGAGAAACATACAGTTTTGTAATTTCATTCATTTTTGCAGTAATATCGTCTGTAGTGGTGAAAACGATAAACGGCAACCCGCCTTTTTCAATTTTCAGATAAAATTTATAGACAATCTTCCAGAGTTTATCGATTTGTGCCAGTTTCTGGTTGATGGTCGGGGTATTGTTCGGATTATGCATCAATGCCTGGTGATTGGCGGAGAATGTTTTTACCGCTTCTTTCATCTGGTCTACAGTATTTTTATCTTTGATACCTGACTGATAGGCAATATAGTATTTGGCGATACGCTGTGCAAGCATTCGCTGTTTTCCTGCTTTGTCGACAATGTCTGCAGTTTTATGTCCCATTTTAGCGGTGAGAGAATCTACTACATACTGGCTACCCTCGAGAATAGATTCGCTCAGGTCGAGTGCAAGCTGCGCATTGTCGAGGTTAAAAGGTTGTTTGATCAGATCGTTGAATTCATCGAAACTCATTTGTACAAATGTGAGCAGGTTTTGGATTTCAGGGTCGTTGATGGATGTCATCAGCTTTTTATTTGCTTTGCTGAATTCACCGAGTGAAGCTTTGAGTTGCTTGTCTGCTTTGCTGACAGCGACTTTGTTTCCGATATAGAGATAATCTTTTGCGATACGCTGGGAGAGCATTCTCTGTTTGCCGGCTGTGTCAAGCAACGAAACGTCACCTGCTTTGATTACGACTTTTGGAATGCCGTTGACAGTGGTCAGCTGCATATCTTCGGCGTAGGTAAAAGAGATAAAGAGTGCGAGTAAGACTCCTGCTCTAAATAATAGTTTGTTCATCATCATTCTTTCCTTGTCAATTGGTTTTCAGTTGTGCATAAAGATGGGTCGCACTGTTCATGTTTTTCAGAATTTCATTAGATTTTTTATAGATCAGTGCCGGAATAAATTTGGAACTCGATCTTCCCATAATCTCAAAAAACATAAAATCACGTTTCGCTTTTTGCAAAAGTGCGGTGATCTCAGGCGTATTTTTATCATAGTGTGACAGTTTGTCCAGTGATGTCTTAAAAAGTTGCATCGCATCTTTAAGTTTCTTTTTAAATTCCGGATCGTTGATACCCCACGCTTTGAGCATATAGAGACTTGCCATCCGCTGTGAAAGCATTCTCTGTCTGCCGGAGATGTTGATGATCTCACCGGTTGTGGAGTGAGACTGTGCCGCAAAAAGTTTGGTAACATCATCCGATAGTTTCAACAGCTTTTCAAGTGATTCCTGCAAAGTTACCGCATTAGTAGTGGAGGGCGTTTTTTGCAGCATCGGTTTAATCTGCTGCCATGTTTGTTTTGCCTCTTCGATTTTTGTCTTCGTTGCGGCATCTTTGTTGAATCGGTCGAGTGCGTTGAGATGATCTTCAAAATTGTTGATAACTTCCTGAAGATCTTTTTCGGGGTTTCCGAAACGGTTTCGCATACCGATCATCGCATAATCTTTGAGTAAACGTTGTGTATACATCCTCTGTTTACCTGCAACATCAATCGCATTAGAGATATTTTTAATATCAATGGCGTAGGCGGTTGCTATCATGAAAAGTAAAAGTGTAACTATATTTTTTACCAAAATAATCACTTCCTTATATGCGTAATGTAGTTATGATATAAAATATTAACTTAATCTTGTCTAAAAAACACTATTTTTACCACACTTGTCAAACCTTTTTTCTCTTTACATGACAAGTTAACAAAAATATATCGACCGGTTTGGGAAAAACTGATCTTTAAAGTGTTAAAATTTGTTTCAGGAGTTACAATGCGTGTCAAAAATTATTTATTGTTACTGTTTTGGTTTGACCTTTTTCTGGTAGTATGGGGTTTATTTGTCGCTGCGCAGACATTTTTCATTGATGCGGATATTTTGCACTTTCCGGAAG
>JALWRO010000006.1 GCA_027080605.1 Campylobacterales bacterium | reverse complement strand
AAGCAAAATCCCCGCAGACAAATGGCATATGTGAAAGGTTTCATAAAACGATACAGCAGGAGTTTTATGCGGTGACATTTCGAAAGAAAATTTACAAATCAATAGAGGAGCTGCAACATGATTTAGATGAATGGTTAAAACATTACAATAACGAACGAACACATCAAGGTAAAAACTGTGAAGGAATGACTCCTATGGAATGCTTTAAAAAGAGCAAACATCTTGCTCAAATCAAAATGATAGGGTATAATTCCACGGAGTCTGAGGCGATGGCTTCCTAGCCATCTGACACTATATTTCAGGAGAAATTGTAGAGTGTCAGATTAAGTGTTAGCTAGTACAAATAATGAACGACCCAATACGGCCATAGGTGGGATCACTCCCAAAATGAAGTTGGCCCTTGCGGCCTAGTCTCTACTTTTGGAGGGGTTGGGAAATGGGAGGATTACCGAGATTTACTTTTTACTTAAAAAATCCTCTTTGGTAATTACCAGAAAATACTCTTTCAAATTGTGTTTGAGCGATTTTGATTTTTTGATGAGTTGGTGAAGCACCTGCTCTTTTTGTACACTATTTTGCCATTTGCATTCGATGAAGCAGATATGCTCGTCATCCATCGCGATCAGATCGATCTCTTCGTGTTTGTTCCACCATCTGCCCACTTTTTTGGGTGTGAAGTCGAGGTATTTGGCTGGATGGTACATAAGCTCTTCCGCGACATAATCCTCGAATGCAAAGGATACGAATCGGTCGTTGAAATTGGTTTTGATTTCGTCAAGTACCGCTTGTGTCTGGTTTATTTCCAGTAGATTATAGTTTTTATAGACATAATAGAACCAGAAGTGCAAAAATTTATCTTTGAACTTATAGCGCCCCAGTTTACTTTTGAGGGGATTTTTTTCGGTTACGGGCACCTCTTTGGTCAGGATATCCAGGTCTATCAGCCTGGTGAGGTATCGTGTCAGGTAGGTGGAAGGTACCTGAAGTTTTGAAGCGATACTGCCGGGTTTGGTTTCTCCTTTGGAGATCGTTTCAAGGATAGAGAAGTAGGTTGAGACATCACCAAGCTCCTGCCTGAGCAAAAAATTTCCTTCACTGTATAGAAATGCGTTTTTATCGAGTATGTTGTCGCGGATATTCTCCATAAAAGATTTACTCTGATCATAAAGTTCCAAATATTTCGGAATCGTTCCGAACGAGGCAAATATATGCATCTCATCTTCTCTTTTGACAGAGGGCAAAAAAGTTTTGATATATCTGAAAGCGAGTGGTTTGAGATCTATATTTGTCGTTCTTCTGCCATACAGCGGTGCACTGTAATTCAACACTTCTGAATGCATCATCGATATGACCGAGCCGGATAAGATCAGATGGATGTTTTGATGTTGCAGCTCTGTATCCCAGATACGTTGTAGCTGGCTGGAAAAGGACTTGTCCACTTTGCATAAGTTTTGATATTCGTCTATGACCAAAACCAGTTTTTTGTGGAAATCATACTCTTTTAAGATGCTAAAAAGCTGAGAGAAACTCTCTATCTTTATATCTTTGAGATAGGGTTTGTTTATCAGCTCTAAAAGCTGAGGTTTGAGATTTTCCAGTTGTATCAAAAAACTCGCTTCCGTTGCATAGATAAAAAGTGACGGCTTGTTTTTGATATATTCATAGATAAGCGCTGTCTTTCCGACCCTTCTGCGACCGTAAATTACGGTAAAAGCAGATCCTTTTTTTCGGTACTCTTTTTCCAGCGTCGCTAGTTCACTGTCTCTGTCGTGAAACATTATGAATATCCTCATTATGTAATATTACATAATTATAACAGAATGAGTCAGATTTTGCAAGAGTGCGGGTCGGAGGTTTACTTTTTACTAATTCTTCTGTCTATGATATTTGCATTTGTTACTACCGTATGATATAATACCGTATTACAAAACAGAAAGGATATTTTATGGTAGCAACAGTAAGGTTGGATGAAAACCTTGAAAAGACACTTAACAGAATATCAAAAATGCTGCATAAGAAAAAAAGTGATGTCATACGAGAGGCTATACGTTTATATGCTCAAACTGTAGAAGAAGATAAAAAATCAAAAATGTTAAGAGCAATAGAAAAAACAAAAGAGATAGATAAAAAAGAGTATGAAAGTTTTGAAAGTACACTCGATGATGGTATCTAAGGGAGAAATTTGGCTCGTAAATTTAAACCCTGTCAGGAAGAAAAACGAGATGGGGAAGATACGGCCGGTACTGGTATTTCAAAACAATATATTAAATCACAGCGACTACCCTGCAACTATAGTGATTCCTTTGAGTAGCCGGTTGATCGATGATGCAGAGCCCATTCGATACCGGGTGCATAAAAAGGATAATCTCAAAGAAGATTCAGATCTGGTTATCACGCAGATTCGGGCAATAGACAATGGTAGATTTATAGAAAAGCTTACTACTTTGACAGATAAACAGATGCAAAAAGTCAAAGAGCTTTTTGATGAGATTGTGTAAACAGTGTGGGTCGGAGATTTACTGATTTACTTTTTATATCTATTGACGTGATATCTACAAAAAAGCTATAATCATTTAGTGAGCAACAAGGAGCATATCATGGGTGCAGTGAAATTGGAAGATATTCATTATACGTACGATGACTACAAGCAGTGGGAAGGGGACTGGGAGCTTTATGACGGTATCGCTGTAGCGATGTCTCCTGCGCCGATGCGCAAGCATCAGAGTTTGGCAAGTGAGATAATCTACAATCTAAGAGAAGCACTCGATGAGTGTCCGGAATGTGAAGTGCTTGGTGAAATTGACTATAAAGTAAGTGACGATACGGTTTTGCGACCGGATGTGGCGCTTACCTGCGGTGAAACGAACGAAGCTTATCTGACAAAAGCGCCTGAGATTATTGTAGAGATTATCTCAAAATCGAGTGCAAAAAAAGATGAAGTCTATAAATTTAATATCTATGAGAGAGAAAAAGTAAAATATTATATCATCGTCTATCCTGATGATCTCATCGCAAAAGTGTACAAGCTAGACGGCAAAGAGTATGATAAACAGGGCGACTTTAGCAAAGAGAGTTACAGGTTTGAAGAGACCAGTTGTGATATCACGCTCGATTTTGAGAGGGTTTTTAAAAGATTTAGACAATAGTGCGGGTCGGAGGTTTACTTTTGATAACATCTTTACAATATGCTACAATAACAACAAAGACAACAAAGGGGTGGTGATGACAAAAGTGATAGGAATACGGGACTTGGTTCGAAATGCATCTCTCCTCGAAGAGTATGATTATGTGGAGATCGAAGATAAAAGAACGCACGAATACAAAGGTCTCTTCATCTCACCCAAATATGCGCAGGAGATGAAACAGATTTTAGAAGAAAAGCTGGCAAAAGAGAGAGAAGAGAAACTAAACAGACTCAAAAAATTTATCGGAAGCAACAAAGTGCAGGATAGATTTAACGATCTCTCTTCAAGCGAGATACGTCGTAAAGTCGCGAGGGAAAAGTATAGTGACAAATAGCGTCTTTTTGGATACCAATATTGTCGCGGATATCATCGACAGCAGCCGGAAAAAACACTCCTCTTCTGTAAAAATGTTAGAACAACTCATAGAGAAACAGAATGAGATCTGCATCAGCGAAGATATGATCACGACGCTGTACTATATTTTGGATGACAAAGAAAATGCACTGAGCTTTATCAGAGAGCTTGTTTTGGTAGACTGGACTGTTTTGACATTTGGTACAGATACGATCAAAGAGGCGACAGATATAGCACTCCGTGAGAAGAAAGATCTGGAGGATATTTTACAATGCTTGTGTGCCCAAAAGAGCGGTTGCACTACGGTCATAACCAATGATAAAAAGTTTTATGATTACGGAATCGATACCGTTAAAACTATCTCATAGTGCGGGTCAGAGGTTTACTGACTTACGAAATTTACTTTGATGCTGTTCTTTTTCGAAAAACAGTTTCCCTACTCTCTCTATATGCGCTTTGAGATCTTCGTTCGTGATATGTTGATAATCGATCAGGTCAACTTGATAGGGAAGATATAGTCTGTCAGTCTCAAGCTCTATCCTGTGTAAAAGCGACAGATCTATCCCGTCACCGATAATCGCAAAGTCTATATCGGACCCTTCATGATAATCACCTTTGGCCCGGGAGCCGAAGAGGATCACTTTGTGTACCTGGTCAAATGAGGAGAAGACCTCTCTCAGCTTTACGACCATATCGTCTCTCAGACCGTACATCACTGCTCTTTTGCGAGTTTTTTCTGAAGCTCTGCAAATCTGTCGAAATAGGCATCCCGGATCAGTGTGATAATTTCGTCGATCACCTTTTCATCGTAGATATGCGAAGTGAGATTGCGGCTTTTGATCATCTGCATCCACACCTCTCCGTCACTGATAATACCAAGTGAAAAAGCCTGACGAAAAACATCTCTCGAGCCATACAGATCGGTTCCGTTTCCATGAAACAGGAGAAAGTCTTTCAATGTCTTCCAGCTCAGTTCAAAAGTAAACTCAAATGCCTGAATAAATCCCTGCTTTTCGAGATAGCTCAACTCTCTGGTTTGTGAAAGCATAACCGCTTCCTCCAGTCTGAGAAGAGCTTTTTGATAGTTCGAAAAACGCTGCTTCCATCGAATATCCTGCATCATCACACCTGCGTTTTTTCGGAGCATTATAACATACGTGGATAAATGCACTCCAACTGGTGTGGGTCGGAGGTTTGCAGATTTACGAAATTTCAACATATATGGTACAATTGCACCATGGAAGCTGTAAAACTCGAAAATTATACCTACGAAGACTATCTCGACATCGACCGCACGACCAAAGAGCGGGTGGAGCTGATCGACGGCAGGATTTACATGATAGCCGGTGCCAGCGCCGCGCATCAGGATACTGTCGGAAATATATTTTTTATCCTGAAAAATCTTTCCAAAGAGAAAGAGCGTTGTCTGCCACGCATCGCACCCTACGATCTAAAACTCTTCAACGGATCGGATCAAAACGTTGTACAACCGGATGTGATGCTTTTCTGTGAAGATGAAAACATCCCCTGCGCCATCTTCGAAGTGCTTTCAGATTCGACTGCGCACAAAGACAAAAGTGTCAAAAAAGAGCTCTATGAGCGGTTTGGAATCAGAGAGTATTTTCTCGTCGATACGACGCTTAAAATCGTCGACAAGTATGAACTTGACAATGGTCGTTACTATTACATCCAGGGGTTTGGCATCGAAGAGGAGATGCCAGTCGGGTGTCTCGATGCCTCTATCTCCGTCGCAGAAGTATTTGAAAATATCTGAGCAGGTAGATACTTCCTGTTTCTCTCCCCTCTTTTACAGACTTTAATCCAGTTCATCCAGCAATGTCAGGCCTCTGTGAGTCTCCCCTCTTCTTGACAAACAGAGACTAATTATTATATACTTTGCATTACAAAGTAATTTGCAAAGGAGAATAAATGGAGGATGAGCAGCAAAAAGCGCTTCATAGAAAAGAAGCTTTGGCACATCTGGATGCGATCAAATCGGCTTTAGTAGATCAGGATTCTTTTTTCCCCTATAACTACAACGCACTGATTGTGTGGGGAGTGATCGCTTCGATTATGACATTTGTTATGCCCCCTTTGATGAAAACGTCTGTGCTGCAGGGAACACTTTTTTCTCTCTTCATGATGGGTGCGGGGTTTGTGATTGAAGCGTTTTTGACAAAGAGAGTCAATGAAGATTACGATATCGACAACTGTACGCGAAAACAGAGGTTTATCGTTTCGACTTTTACACTGCTGACGGTGTTTGCCGTGGTGATGTCGGCATTTCTGGCAAAACAGGATTTGATCGTTCCGCTGTTTATGTTGTGGATGTTTCTGTGCGGGTTTGGGCATTTTGTAGTGGGGTATGTGCTCAATATCCGGCTCTTTACGTTTGCCGGTTATCTATCGATGGGTGCGGGTATTGTATTGCTGACAGTCGGTTGCTTCATAAACGATCCCGGGAGTATTGATTCCGCCTTTTTCTACTTTGCACAGGGGGTTAGTTTCGCGGTATTGGGTGTCGTACCGGTTTTAATGGCGATTAAACTCAAAAAGGAAGCATAGTGTTCGATCCCCTTTTGCATCAGGATGTGCGGTCAAGACTGATGTCGCTTTTGATTGCCAATGAGGAGTTGCCCTTTAAGGCGCTCAAAGAGTATCTGGAAGTGACCGACGGAAATCTCTCCAGTCATCTGGCGAAGCTGGAGAAGGCGGGGTATGTGCGGATAGAAAAGCGTTTCGAGGGGAAGCGTCCCAAAACGACGGTACATATCACCGAAACGGGCAGGGAAGCGTTTAAAAACTATATTGCGCAACTGAAAGCGTTTATTGAAGAAAATTAAATCAGAGGAGAAAGAGTTATGAACAAAATAGTATTGGCAAGTTGCTTGCTGGCGGCAAATCTGTTTGCCCTGAGCGGTCTGGAGATTGCGAAAAAGTCCGATGCGGCGGTGAGTGGTTTCGAGAGTTCGGTTTCGACAATGCAGATGGTCATGATCAACAGCGCCGGTCAGAAAACGGTGCGTGACATGAAAGGGGCGACGCTGGAGAAAGAGGGTGGCGACAAGATGCTGATGGAGTTTCTCTCTCCCGCAGATGTAAAGGGAACGAAGCTTTTGACCTATCAGCATGTCGACAAAGATGATGACCAGTGGCTTTACTTGCCCGCACTCAAGCGGATCAAACGGATTTCGGGGCGTAATAAAACGGGCTCGTTTATGGGGAGTGAATTCAGCTACGAAGATATCTCCTCTCAGGAGGTGGAGAAGTACACCTATCCGGGTGAAGTCGAAGAGGTGCCGTGCGGTGACAAAACTTGTTACAAGGGGGTGCGCATTCCCAAAGACAGGCTTTCGGGGTATACCAAACAGATTACCTGGGTGGACAAAGATACCTTTCTGGTGCAAAAAGTGGAGTACTACGACCGCAAGAAATCGCTTTTGAAAACCGCTATCTTCAGTGACTACAAGAAGATCGACGGTGTCTGGAGAGTTGGAAAGATTGACATGAAGAATCACCAGAACGACAAAGAGACGATCCTGATCTGGGTCGATGACAAAGTGAAGGCGGGGCTGACGGACAAGCACTTCAGCAAACGCATCCTGAAGCAGTAGTGATGAAACGGCTCATAGCACCGCTTCTGCTCGCCTCTCTGCTTGGAGCGGGGGAGATTGCGTACAAAGGAAATCTGGGTATCGAGTATGACTACTTTTCAAATACGCCGCCCGATAAGCGCAGTGATACGTTTGCCTTTCGGGGTGATGTCGAAGCCAAAAAAGAGATCGGCGACGGAGAGGTCAAACTCCATCTCAAAGGTATCTGGGACAAAGAGGAGAGCGAGCGACGGTATGTCGATATTCAGGAGCTTTACTATAAACACAACTTTGAAAACTCCGAACTTTTGATCGGGCGCAATATTCTCTTCTGGGGTGCGCTGGAGGTCTATAACATCGCTGATGTCTTCAATACCAAGGATACCCTCGACGATCCGTTCGATTACGACAGGAAACTGGGTGCGTGGAATGTGGCGTGGACGCGCTTTTTCGACAACTCCGAGCTTGCCGTGATTCTCCGACTTCATGAAGAGGATCAGAAGTTTCAGGATGAAGAGTCGGTTTTCAACTTTTTACCGCTGCCGTACGACAGCGATCTGATCACCGAATATGACCATCGCCCCTCACTGTTTGTCAAATACAGCGGATCGGGGGAGGAGGTGCAGATTGACTATGCTCTCATTTACGAAGCGGGGTATGACGATCAGCGCTATTTTACCTATGACCGAAAGCTTGGCAAACTGCGTCAGCACGCCTACTGGGTCAATAAGCTGCTGGGATATACCACCTATGTGCATGAAGATACGATCTACAAAGCGGAAGCCGCCTGGGCGGTCAGTGACGATACGAAAGTGAGCGATTATCTCCATTTTGGAGCCGGGCTGGAGCATACGCTGTACGGTGTCTGGGAGAAAAAAGATCTGGGGTTGCTGCTGGAGTATTACCGCTATGAACAGTTCAACGATACCAAGTTTTCAACCCGGGAACTCGGGGTACTGTTTCAAAACGATCTCTATCTGGGAGCGCGTTTTTCGTTTAACGATACCGCAAGTTCGGAGATACTCGCCGGGGTCGATTTCGATCTGGATGAGAGTGAGAAGATCTACTTTCTCAAATACGATACAAGGGTTTTGGATAAGTTCAAGACCGAAGTGCAGTATCAGCACCTCTCGCCCTCCAGAAACTCGCTCTTTAGCAAAACAGACCATCTGAAAGTGGCTGTCAGTTACTATTTTTAGGAAAAATTCATGAAGAAATATATCGATTTTTTAGACCGTTTTAAGTGGCTGATTGCCGTTTTGATACCGCTGATCGTGCTGGTGCTGTCGCTCAATCTGAAGCATCTGGCGTTTGAGGGGGATTATCGTATCTGGTTTGATGAGGATTCGAAGATACTCAAAGAGTATGACGAATTTCGCAAAGTGTTTGGCAACGATACCGCCATCACCGTTGCGTTCAAAGACGAAGAGGGTATCTTCAACAAAAAGGCGCTCAAAACGATCGACACCATCACGCAGGAATTGTGGCAGATGAACCATATTGCCAGGGTCGATTCGCTGACGAACTTTCAGTATGTTCACGCCAATCCGGAGGAGAAAGATGATGTCGTGGTAGAGGATTTCATACAGGATATCGAGGGCGCCGATTCGCAGTATCTCCAAAAACGCAGAGAGATTGCCCTTCAAGACAGAGATATGGTCGGGTCATTCATCTCAAAAGACGGCAAGACGACGATGATCATCGCCAGACTGACACCCAAAGTCAACGACAACGGGGACAAAAGTTTCGAGATCATGGCGGATATCGAAAAGATTCTGGCGCCGCTTCGCAAAGAGACGGGGTACAGATTCTGGCTCAACGGCGGTCCGCCGCTGAACACGTCGTTTGTGACCATCGCGCAGGGAGATGGTTCGACGTTTACGCCTTTGGTAATTTTGACGGTACTGGTATTGTTGTTTGTCCTTTTCCGGCGTCCCAGTGGCGCGCTACTTCCGATGGGTGTGGTGGTGCTGACCTTTTTGACGGTGCTCTCCATTCAGGTGCTGCTGGGGTACAAGCTCAACAACTTTACTGCAAATATTCCCGTCTTTATTGTTGCGATCGGTATTGCCGATGCGGTGCATGTCTATATCGTCTGGCTGATGTACCGCAGGGAGGGGAAAGATACGAAAGAGGCGGTATTTCTCAGTATGCAGAAAAACATGCTTCCGATTTTTCTGACATCCCTGACTACGGCGATCGGGTTCGCTTCTCTTGGCATCAGCCACGTGGTGCCGGTACGAACGCTGGGAATCGCCACGGCTTCGGGTGCGGTGCTGGCGTTTTTGATCAGTGTCTTTTGGATGCCGGCGGTACTTTTGCTGCTGAAAAAAGAGGTGGCTGTTGCCAAAAAACGTGCAAAAACCTCTTTTCTGGAGCGTTTTCACTACGGCAGTTTTATCGTCCGAAACGACAAAAAGATTCTGCTTGTAACCGGAGCGATCTTTCTGATACTCGGTGCGGGGCTTTTGAAAC
>JALWRO010000005.1 GCA_027080605.1 Campylobacterales bacterium | reverse complement strand
GTTGAGGATGACGGTCGGTTTGCCTTCTGCCAGTTTTTTCTGTGCAAAAGAGATAGTCTCCGGTGCGTAGCGACCGTTGTTGGCGTTTTCGATGCAGCTGTCGAGTCCGAGGATGAGGTAGCCGTTCTTCTCCAGCGCCCAGTCTTTACCATGTACTTCCAGTCCTCTGCCCTCTATGAACATTTTGTGAAACTGCACAATACCGATCGGGTCACCTTTGGGTTTGGGAGAGGACTCTTTGTTTCCGCGTACGCTGTAAACCGGGCAATGTAATTTACCGGTAATCTTCGCAAACGCGACGGCATCTTTGTCACCGGGGACGTTGTTGTTGAAATTGTCACCGCCGAAAAGGACAAAGTCCAGGTCAGGGTAGTTTTTGTTGATGAATGCAACAGCGGTTTGCATGGCTTCGACACTCTCTTCATCCTGCAGATCCATATGTGAGTCGGTGATGTGGATAAACTTGAGTGTTTTGGACGGCGTCTTCTCCTCTGCCGCTGAAAGTACAGGTAACAGCCCCAGCGCCGCAGCACCCTTTATGAAACCTCTTCTGGAAATTTTTGGCATTCTTTCTCCTTGATATGCATGTTTATAGCTTTTTCTTATCTGAAATAGTACGATAAACTCTCTTAGATAAGCGTAAAATATGCTATCATGTCAAAAGGAGCGAGGCATGGGACTTTTTACCGATTCTATTTCTCAGATTTTGACGACGCAGAACCTGCAACGGGTCGGTGCAAGGATCAAGCCGCAGCAACTGGCGCAGATTGTGAGACAAAGCAGTGTGGACAGCGTCAACTTTTCGTCTGAAGCGAAAAATCTCTTTGCTATTTTTGAAAATGACACCTTTTTTGACACAACGTTTGGACTGCCCGCCGGTTTGGATGAGACACAGCAGCAGGAGTTGCAAAGTATCCAAACACAGTTGCAACTGCTCACACCTTCCACCGGAACGGTCCAAAGTTTTGAGAAACTTTACGACTATTTTACCGACTTCATGAAACGCTTTGTCGATGAAACGAGCGGACAAGATACCCAAACACTCGAAGAGAGTCTCAAAGCCTACGTCGTGCAGCAATCCGTCGGAAACCTTTTCGGTACCGACACATCCGGCAGCGATATCTTCACCAAGCTTGGGAACAGCAACCTCTCCTCACTTTTCGCCACCACCCTCAGCAGCGACGAACAACAGCAACTGGCAAAACTCTCCCTCCAGCTCAACCGCCTCTTTTTTACAGGAACCGATAACACCTTCAGCCCTCTGCTCGAACAGTTCAACAATCTCTATGGGCTTGAAAATCCGGATGAAACTACGCTTTTTGAGGCTATGACACGTTTTGATAACCGGAATGCCTTGCTGGCGGATGTGTTGCGGAACAGAGCGAGTGGGTAACGCGAGACTAAAGTCACGCTTCCGAAAATATCCGGAAGTGACCGCTTTAGCGTCACAAATTTTGCTGAAACTATTTTTTAAAGAATAGAAGTTTTTACTATGGAAAGATGCTATTTGAGGTAGCACTAAAGCGCAACTTCCATAGGAAGTCACACTTCAGCATTGTTATGTCTCAAAGCGCTTTTTTCGCTACATCGTCTGCCATTTGGGGCCATTTGAGTTTGGTGCCGCCGAGCATGTGGAAGTGGAGGTGTGGGACTTCCTGTCCACCGTCGGGTCCGTTGTTGGTGATGAGGCGGTAGCCGTTTTCGTCGAGTTCGAGGATTTTGGCAACTTCCTGGATGAACGGGGTCATTTTTGCCATCAGTTCCGGGGTTACGGACTGGAAGTTTTGGACGTGCTCTTTGGGGATAATGAGAATATGCACGGGGGCTTTGGGGAAGATGTCATGAAACGCAAGAAATTCGTCGTTTTCGTGGATTTTGTTGGCGGACATTTCGCCGTTGACTATTTTGCAGAATATACACATGTCGGTGCTCCTTAAGGTGATATAGTTGGTGCGGTAATGTTTCATGTAATGGTAATATAGTTTCCCTTAATCCATTTTTCATTACAATGCACCAAAAAATTACAGGCGATTTATGGAAAGTTTAGAAGAGAAAATCAAACAGGCGGGTGATCTCAAAACACTGGAGTCGGTGCGTATTGAGATCTTCGGTAAGAAGGGTGTGCTGGCGGCTGAGTTCGCGAAGATGAAAGAGGTTCCAAACGAGGAGAAAAAGGCGTTTGCGAAAAATCTCAACATCATGAAAGCGAAGCTGACGGAACTGTTTGACGCCAGAAAGATGCTTCTGGAAGCGGAGGCGATCAAAGAGATGATGGCAAAAGACGGGGTTGATGTGACGATGTACCACGGTAAATCGACTTCCGGCGGGTTGCATCCGGTCATGGAGACGATGAACCGGATTATCGACTATTTTGTGGCGCTGAACTTTTCGGTGGAAGAG
>JALWRO010000004.1 GCA_027080605.1 Campylobacterales bacterium | reverse complement strand
AGTACGTTTTTGCTTCTGGTCATACCACCGTAAAAAAGGGCCAGACCGGCAGGGGTCATAAGCATTACAAGCGCAGTTGCAACGATCATCCAGGCCGTATCACCTGAGTTTAGCTTTGCGTCATCTGCAAAAGCAGCCAATGGCATCAGTGCCAATAATGCAAATATATTTTTCATATATCTCTCTCCTAAAAAAAATTTTTAACAGGTAAATTCTACATCAAAATAAGAAGAAGTTATCCAACAAAAGTGATTAAATTTTAGGCAATTATGAAAATTTAACGAAAATCGTCGATATTATGCTAAAATACACCTATGAAAAATCGAGGGCAGCTCTAAAGGAGATTTTATGAAAAAATGCGCATCGCTTGAAGAGGTAAGGGACGAAATTGACAAAATAGATGACCAGATACTTGAACTTATCGCCAAACGTAAAGATATGGTTAAACAGGCTGCAAATTTCAAACATTCCGTCGAAGAGATCAAAGCGGATGACCGTATTGACCATGTCATCGACAGGGTAAGACACAGGGCGCTGGTGCTCGGCGTTTCTCCAAATATGGTAACGGACATCTACAGGCAGATGATCGAAGATATGGTCGAGACAGAGATCGCCCAGTTCAGAA
The DNA here is from genome assembly GCA_027080605.1 of Campylobacterales bacterium. GTDB lineage: Bacteria > Campylobacterota > Campylobacteria > Campylobacterales > QNZT01 > QNZT01. The sequence goes on along the minus strand of JALWRO010000004.1, from coordinate 1,809 downwards.
ACGCAAAAAATTTTTAAAGCTGGAGTCTTACCGACTCCGGGTCCTTCTCTAAAAACATCTATTCAGTTTCCATTAAATAAGTTTATATTATAATTCTTCTCAAATCCGTCATAAGGACCTTTCATGACAAAAGTAATCAAAAATATTCTTCTTGCTTCTACTGCCGCCTGTTTTTGTACCGCAGCGCTTTGGGCTGCAACAGCGGAAAAGACACCTGCACAAAAGCAGGCCATTGCCCAAAAACGTCAGTTTACCAGCAGCTGGCAAATCGCTTTTGGCGGAACCAGCAAAGATATTGCCTACGGTGTAGCTCCTGCGGAAAACGGCTCGGTGATAGTGGTCGGGCAGTGTCGTTCTTACGGGAAGGGAAGAGATGATGTTCTGGCAATAAAAGTGAATCGCAACGGAAAGATCATTTGGAAAAAAACATTTGGACGTAAACGAAAAGATATTGCCTATGCGATTACCCGTACAACAGACGGTAACTTTGTAGCAGTCGGAGAGTCTCGTTCTTTCAGTAAACTGGGTGATCCTGATGTATATGTCATCAAATTTGACACGAACGGTAATCTTATCTGGGAACATGTTTACGGCGGAGAGATGAGAGATTTCGCCAAAGCGGTTGTACCGACGGGAGACGGCGGTGTTTTAGTGGCGGGATCGAGTGAATCATTCGGAGATGACTATCTGGATGCATATATTATTAAAATCAATAAAAACGGTAAAGAAGAGTGGGCAAGGGTACTCGGCGGCGAACGTGACGATATTGCCAATGGTGTGGCATTGACCGCCGACGGCGGATTTGCCACTGCCGGAGTGACACAAAGTTATGGGTACCAAAGCAAAGATTATTATATTATTCGTTTTGACAAACATGCCAAACAGCGCTGGACAAAAGTGTACGGTGAAGAGGATGAGGATATTGCCAAAGGTGTTGTAGCGACAAAAGACGGAGGATGTGTTGTAACCGGTTCGACCAAATCGTTCGGTTCCAAGCGAAACGATGTCATGGTGATTAAAGTGGCTGCCAACGGCAAACTGCTATGGCAGCGTCTTTTCGGTTATAAAGAGAAAGAGTGGATGAATGCCATTGTGAAAACAGAGGATGGCGGTTTCATGATGGCTGGTCAGACTAACTCTTTCGGACACGGAAAGTTTGACTTTTATGTGATGCAACTGGATAAAAACGGACACTCCGTCTGGAGTCCGGTTTACGGCGGAGAACTGGATGACAAAGCGTATGCGCTTACCAGAACGACCGACGGGGACTATGTTGTAGTTGGTTCGACCAAAAGTTACGGTAAGGGAAAAGAGGACTATTTTATCGTCAAACTCAAAAAGAAATAAGCTTTTCATGAAGGAGCCTGCGGGTTCCACCCTCCATTTTAATCCCCTGGGTGTTATAATCATCTCATGATAGAACAGGAATCGATCGAAGCACTTAAAAACCGGCTTGATATTGTTGATGTGGTCGGAAGCTATATCGAACTTAAAAAGAGCGGGGCAAATTTCAAGGCAAATTGTCCTTTTCACGGGGAAAATACCCCCTCGTTTGTCGTGAGCCCCGCCAAGCAAATCTATAAATGTTTCGGGTGCGGGGCAGGGGGTGACAGCATCAAATTTGTGATGGAGTATGAAAAACTCTCTTATCCTGAAGCACTCGAAAAACTCGCTTCCCAGTACAACATCACCCTAGAACATACCGACAATAAATTTGCAAAAGTAGAAACCAAAATAATGCAAGATTTGCAAAAATGGTACCAAAAGCTGCTCGCCCAACACCCCATTGCCACCCAATACCTCAAAGAT
>JALWRO010000003.1 GCA_027080605.1 Campylobacterales bacterium | reverse complement strand
CCTTTTTATATTTGTTTTAATTTATTTTGAATATTTTTCTGATATTCCGGCAGTTTCGCTTCGATACTCTTTTTGAGTTCTGCTCGTTCACCTGTCAGTTTTTCCAGAAACGAAGCATACTGATTTTCAAGTTCTGACTGTACAGATGCGACCATGGAAGCCGCTTTCTCTTTTGCCTGTGCTACGGCACTCTCACGAATCTGATGCGCTTCACTTTTTGCAGCGGCAATTGTATCATGCGCCTGCGTCAGTGCTTCGCTGATTTCATCACCCATCTCTTTGGATGCTTCGAGATCTTTACGGATAGTCTCCTCTCTTTTATCCATAAAAGCAAGCAACGGCTGGTAAAGCATATTGTTGAGGATGTAGACAAGTGCCAGAAAAAGCACTGCAACAAACAGAAGTAACCATAGGTTGATATCTAACATGTGTAGCCTTTGTAAGTTTTTTCGATTACGCTTTGAAAAATTCGTCAGATTTTAGCATAAAAATAATAAATAAAAATTTAATCAGCTGATAAAAGCGATAAGAAAGCCTTAATCTGTGCCTCATCAGCAAAAGAGATAGTGATTTTGTTTTTACTTTTGGAAGTTTTCAGTCCCAGAGATTTCAGTTTCGAAGTAACATCCGACAGACCTTCGATCTCCGTTACACGGGGAGTTCTTTTCGCTGTCAATCCGGTATCTGTATCCGGCTGGCTGTTCTTGAGACTTTTGATCAACTCTTCACTCTCCCGGACACTCAGTTTCTGTCCGACAATCGTATCGGCAACCAGTTTCTCCGTATCGGAATCGAGACCGACAAGCATCTTGGCATGTCCTTGAGTGATTTTGTTTTCTGTCAAAAGTTTCTGGGTATAGGGAGTAAGCTGTAAAAGCCTCAGGGTATTGGTGATCTGCGAACGGCTTTTGTGGATAATATTACTCAGCTCTTCCTGCGTAATCTGATACTCTTCAATCAACTCTTTGTAGGATTGTGCCAGTTCCAGTGAAGAGAGGTTTTCCCGCTGGATATTTTCGATAAGCGCCAGTTCACGGAGGTTCTGGTTCTGAAAATCGGCAACCACCGCTTTGATAGTGTTAAAGCCCGCCAGTTTCGCGGCACGGTACCGTCGCTCTCCGGCAATGATCATGAAACCGTCATCTTTTTCAATAACGACAATCGGCTGCAGCTGACCGTGTTTCTGAAGCGATCTGGAGAGTTCCTGTAACGCTTCTTCGTCGAAATGTGTACGCGGCTGATATTTGTTCGGTGTAATCTCGTCTAAAGGAATTTCCCTGACAACGGTTGTATCACTCTCTATATCCTGCCTGTATGCATCTTCCACATCATCCAAAATGGCACTAAGTCCCCTGCCCAATCTTTGTTTTGCCATCTGCTGATACTCCTTAACTTGCTGCTAAAATTGACTGTGCGAGATTCTGGTAGGCGATAGAACCCGATGATTTGATATCGTACAGAAGAATCGGTTTTCCGAAACTCGGAGACTCCGCTAGCTTGACATTTCGGGGAATAACGATATAACGTTCATCGCTTCCTTCCCCTTCACTGAACTCCGATGAAAAGAGTTTGCTGCTGAAGTGCTGTTCCAGATCGTAGAGTACATTTTTGGAGAGGTTGTTCTGTGCACTGTACATAGTCGGTAAAAAGCCTTTGATTTTCAGTTTCGGATTGATCGTCTTTTTGATCAGCTTAATCGTATTGAGCAGCTGCGCCACACCCTCCAGCGCATAAAATTCGCACTGTATCGGGATAATGACGGAGTTTGCCGCACTCAGAGAGTTGATCGTGATCGGTCCAAGCGCCGGAGGAGAGTCGATGATAACATAGTCATATTTATCTTTCACTTCCGCCAGTTTCTCTTTGAGCACCAGCTCTTTGTTTTTGATACCGCTGTCGTAGAAATCTTTCTCCAGACCGACCAGACCGATATTTGCCGGTACCAGATCCAACGTTTCGATCGTTGTTTCAAGAATAATATCGGACATCTTTTTACGACCGATCAGTACATGATAAATGTTATACTCGTAGTCGGTTCTTGCAAACCCGAGTCCCGTCGTCGCATTTGCCTGTGGATCGATATCGATCAGCAGGACTTTCTTCTCAGCCACCGCCAGAGAAGCCGCCAGATTCACCGCGGTCGTCGTTTTACCGACACCACCTTTTTGGTTTGCTATTGCAATTATTTCACTCATCTCAGACTGTACACCTTTCTGTTTTCTATTAAAATCGAACCGTCATTTTGCAAAACAGCATCCTTTAAATGAAGCTTCTTTTGCGCAGCTGTATCGAAGTATTGATACCTCGTAGATAATAAAAATTCTACCTTATATTTTATAAATATATCCTTCCAAAAAATATGTCGTTTTATTTTTAAAAAAAAAGCATTAAGTAAGACTTTTTTATCCACATTTATATCGATAGTTTCATATTGTGATGGTAA
>JALWRO010000002.1:1787-9791 GCA_027080605.1 Campylobacterales bacterium | reverse complement strand
ACTTTCAGTATGTGCACGCCAACCCGGAAGAGAAAGATGATGTGGTGGTCGAGGATTTTATACAGGATATCCAGAGCGCCGATGCGAAGTATCTCCAAAAACGCAGAGAGATCGCCCTTCATGACAGAGATATGGTCGGGTCGTTCATCTCCAAAGACGGCAAGACGACGATGATCATCGCCAGACTGACGCCCAAAGTCAACGACAACGGTGACAAAAGTTTCGAGATCATGGCGGATATCGAAAAGATTCTGGCACCGCTTCGCAAAGAGACAGAGTACAGATTCTGGCTCAACGGCGGTCCGCCGCTCAATACCTCGTTTGTGACTATTGCGCAGGGAGACGGTTCGACATTTACGCCGCTGGTGATTTTTGCGGTGCTGGTGCTGCTCTTTGTACTGTTTCGGCGTCCCAGCGGTGCGCTACTTCCGATGGGTGTGGTGGTGCTGACCTTTTTGACGGTGCTCTCCATTCAGGTGCTGCTGGGGTATAAGCTCAACAACTTTACGGCAAACATCCCCGTCTTTATCGTTGCGATCGGTATTGCCGATGCGGTGCATGTCTATATCGTCTGGCTGATGTACCGCAGGGAGGGGAAAGATACGAAAGAGGCAGTGCTTCTCAGTATGCAAAAAAACATGCTGCCGATCTTTCTGACCTCCCTGACTACGGCGATCGGGTTTGCTTCGCTGGGTATCAGTCATGTGGTGCCGGTACGTACACTGGGCATCGCGACGGCTTCGGGTGCGGTATTGGCGTTTTTGATCAGTGTCTTTTGGATGCCGGCGGTGCTGTTGCTTTTGAAAAAAGAGGTAGCCGCCGCCAAAGAACGTGCAAAAAGCTCCTTCCTGGAGCGTTTTCACTACGGCAGGTTCATCGTTGAAAACGATAAAAAGATTCTGCTTGTGACCGGAGCGATTTTTCTGATACTCGGTGCGGGGCTTTGGAAACTGCGTGTGGATAGCAATACGATCCGTTACTTCGACAAAGAGGTCGAGATACGTAAATCGACGGATTTTTTGCAACAGAACCTCACCGGACCGATGGCGTATGAGATCGTTGTCGACAGCGGCAGGAAAAACGGCATCAAAGATCCGAAGTTTCTGGAGACGGTACAGCGGTTTTATACCGAATTTCAGGCAAAATTTCCCGATGTCCGTCACATCACCTCTTTGATGGATGTGATCAAACGGTTCAATTTGGTCATGAACGGAAAATATACGATTCCCAAAGATCAAAATCTGGTCGCGCAGTATCTGCTGCTCTACTCCCTCTCTCTGCCGCAGGGGATGGAGATCAACGACCGGATGGATATCGAAGAGCGGCTGCTCAGAGTCACCGCACAGGTGAATATCGTCGATACGAGTAAAGATTTGGAGATGATCGCCTGGGCAGAGAAGTGGTGGGAAAAGACACCCTACAGTGCGAAAGTGAACGGACAGACACAGATGTTTGCACACATGCAAAAAGATGTGACCGATACGCTGCTATATTCGATGTCACTGGCGATTGTGCTGGTTTCGGTCGTGATGTTTCTGATATTCAGAAGTGTGCGGCTGATCTGGATTTTCCTGACACCCAATATTTTACCGATCGTACTGGTGCTCGGCGTGATGGGCTGGCTGGGGATCAACATCGACCTCGGGGTTGCTGTCAGCGGGGCGATCATCCTCGGTGTGGCGGTGGATGATACCATCCACTTTCTGGTGAAATATTTCGAAGCAAGAAAGCAAAATCTCTCTATCGAAGCAGCGTTTGACTATGTACTCAAATATGCCGGCAAAGCGATTCTGTTTACGACGATCATTTTGAGTACGGCGTTTGCCATATTCATGGGGAGTAAATTCACACCCAATTTCAACTTCGGTATCGTCACAGCATCGGCGCTGATCATCGCCTTTGTGGTCGATATGCTTCTGCTTCCGGCGCTGTTGAGTGTGAGTGAGAAGAGAGGTTAGAGGTTCTCCTCTATCTCTTTGGCTTTGTCACATGAAGTGTAGAGGACGACGCGGCAACTGTTCTCTTCCTCTTCGCGCATTTTATCATATAGCTGTTGCATTTCAACCTTTTTTGCACGTTCTACCGGTTCGCGGATCGATTTGTACTCAACCAGTTCACCCTCTTTATAGACACCGGAAATATGTGCATGTACCCAGTAATATCCCTTGTCTTTTCGCAGATTTTTGACGTAACCGTTCCAGCTTTCGTGCTCTTTGAGGCTTTTCCAGAGATCCGCATAGACAGATTTCGGCATATCGGGATGACGTACAATGTTGTGGGGTTTGCCGACCAGCTCTTCAGGTCTGTATCCGGATATTTCGGCAAAGGTTTCGTTAACGTATGTGATGATACCGCTGAGGTCAGTACGTGAGATAATCAATTCATTGTGGGGTACGATAGTTTCGATAAACATGTCAAAAGAGGTATCCATAGTGAAACTCCATTATTTTTTTTATTATACTTTTTTAAATTTTTTATTATATTGATATATATCAAGTAAAGTGGGTGATAAGTATTGGAATATTGGATATTTTTGGTTATAATATGGCAAAAAAAGGATAAAAAGTGAAAAAAACTTTTCTTTTGTCGCTTCTGCTGTTCTCCTCTTCCTTTGCACTGACACTGGGACAGACACCGCCTTGTGTCGTTATTGACGGTAAAAACGGCGGCAAAGTGGATGGCACGCCGTGGGATTCCAAAATGCTCAAAGGTAAAGTATATGTGGTGTTTTACGTTGATCCGGATAAAAAAGATCTTAACGAGCCTTTCAGTGAAGCGTTGAAAGAGCGTAATTTTCCGCATGACAAATATACATCGATCGCTATTGTCAATATGGCTGCAACATGGATGCCGAATTTTGCTATCGATGCCAAGCTGAAAGCAAAGCAGAAAAAATATCCAAACGCAATCTATGTGCGTGACAAAAAGAAAGTACTGGTGAAAAAGTGGGCACTGGAAGATGACAATTCAGATATTTTGGTTTTTGACAAAGAGGGTAAGCTGATATTTCAACATGCAGGACAACTCGATGCGGGACAGATAGAAAAAGTACTTAGTTTAATTGAACACAACCTTAACAAATAATTACATATATCTTAGAGAAGATTTATAAATCATAAAATAATTTACTTCTGGATAAAACGTGATAAAATTCTTATCATTTTATTCCGAAGGAACAACCCTATGAAAAAAATTCTCTTCTCGTCTTTGGCTCTGCTTGTACTGCACACTGTTTCTTCCGCAGAAGCGATCAATTTTGACCTCTCTATGAAAACAGGGTTGACAGCACTCAAAAATGATAACGGATCTGATTTCAACAAGGGTACGTTTGCCATTGACGGTACTGCCGATCTGGGGTATTATATCAAACCACGTATCGATTTTACCTATGTTAATGTAGATGAAAATCCCGGTACGGTAAAGTCTCTCTGGCAACTTGCCTTTGCGGGGCAGTATGAATTGGAACTGAGTGATCAGTACTATGTTGACCCTTACGCTTTTGCGGGGTTGGGGTTTGAGTATGTCAACGGATCGCGAAGAGGTTTTGAAAACCAGGCGTATGGAGAAATTGGTGCAGGGGTGAAGATTCCTGTGAATAACAATTTCAGCATTGTCGCAGAGACCCGGGCTATTCATATATTTGACAAAAACAGAAATGACGAAAAAGATGAGTTTGCGTTGCTGATCGGTTTGTCGATGCCTTTTCATATTGAAAAAGAGGTGCCTGACCAGGATCATGACGGTGTGCTGAATGCAGAGGACTTGTGTCCCAATACACCGCCGGGTGTCAAAGTCAATCCTGACGGTTGTCCGATTCCACCCAAAAAGAAAATCGTCAAAGCGGTTGTGCCGAAAGCGCCGAAAAAAATTGTCAAATTAGACAGTGACCATGACGGGGTGGTAGACAGTCTGGACAGATGCCCCAATACACCGAAAGGTTTTTTGGTGAACAAAGCGGGATGCGGTATCAAAAAGCGCCTGGAGGTACACTTTAAAAGTGACTCTGCAAATCTTGCGGCAGGTTCGGTACAGGAGATTAGAAAATTTGCGCAGTATCTTGAAAGAATGCCACACGTGACGGTTACAATTGAAGGCTATACAGACAGTAGCGGATACTTCAATAAAAATATGGTGCTTTCAAGACAGCGTGCAAATGCTGTCAGAAAAGCACTGATTTCTCTGGGTATTTCACCAAAACGTATCAAAGCGGTAGGAAAAGGTCCTCTCAACCCTATTGCAAATAATGAGACAAAAGAGGGGCGGGCGCTCAATCGTCGTATTGAAGCGGTAATACATCAGTAAGGATTGGTTCATGAACAGATATCTCAGTTTTTCTCTATTGGTCGCGGGAATACTTTTTTACAGCGGGTGCGGAGAAGATAGAAGTACACTCTACGATAACAACGGACACAAAATAACGCCTTCCGGAGAAAAAGTAAAATGGATTTACGAAACCCGGGAAGGCAGAAATATGATTGCGCAAAATTATGTTTATATTCCCGGTGGATTTGATGTAGACGGTGACGGTGTGGATGAAAGTGGATTTTGGCTGGCGAAATATGAAGCCAGTGAGAGCAATGAAACGATTTCACCGCTCAATATGGGTACTATCCGTGAGGCGATACGCAGTAATTTTCTTATCTACAATCCGGATACAAAACGGTTCGATCGTCAGCTGGATATCAACAACAGCAACTATCTGACGAGCGGTCTTGCTTCCATTCCTGAATTTCATGTCAATCGTGTCAAATTCAGTGAGGGGAATGCAACCGGTTCGTATAGTCCGGTAGAAGCGGCTATGGCGATGACTTTTTCACAGGTAGAAGATGTGCCGTGGAGGGTTTCGTTACCGAGTGAAAAGCAGTGGATGCAAATTGTGAAACTGGTGATTAACAACAAAGAGAACTGGACAAGCGGTAAAGTGGGTGAAGGAAAACTCTACCGGGGGAAACGCTATAATGCTGTAAACCGTCGTTATTTTGTCATTGCCAACAACGTTCTTGGAAATGACTTGCATGTTCCGGAAGATTACCGTGCAAGGGTCTATGATTTGTCCGGAGGGCATGCAGAGTGGACAAAAGGGATGTTTGCCGTCAACGACAGATTTTTGGGCGGTAATGCCGGACTCAATGAATATACGACGCTTGGAAGTAATACACCGAAATGGTGGATGCCGATTTTGGAAGGAGAGGATCGACCGCTGCATTCAATTTACGGTGCGGGAATGTATTTTGACGGAGCCAATACCAGCGGTGCAACCGACACACTCAATCTTACCGGTGTGACGGGTGATGTCGATCCTTACGCCGTGGTTGCCAGAGGCGGGTCAGATGCGCGCGGTGATGAGACACTCACAGGTGTCAGTGCTGCCAAACTGAGTTACGGTCCCGGTTTTAAAGATCCTTCTATAGGATTTCGCGGCGCTTCGGAGTATGTTGAGTAGTAAACATATATAAAATTTTTTACTGTTTCGCCGATATGTACGGTATTACATAGTATAGGCGGAATATGCAATTTTTTGACAACAAACGTAATCTGACACCGACCGACGCGAATATCCGGTTTATTTTGGCTGCACTCTTCGGAATCTACGGTATGTTTCATGGAAACTACTGGATGGTTCCGGTATCGCTTTTTTTGATTTTTACAGCGGTAAACCGATCCTGTATTTTGTATCATTTGTTTAAAATCAATGACAAACTGAGGCTGAAAAATCTCTATACGTCCTATTTACCGCTCTACAATCCTCTGCCTGTATTTATTTTTGATCCTGAGGGAAAGATGCTTTTCCAAAACGAAGCATCAAAAATCGCTTTGCCGGAAGTGGCTAAACTGGCTGATATCGGATTGAATAACTATCATGATACAGACAGTATCATTTATCATTACGGAAACAAAACATATCAGATCGATGCAAAGTATGTCTATAAAATCGATGCTGTTTTTGTCTATGTTTCCGATGTGACTGAGATGGCAAAACTCAACAGGGAGATCGAGAGAACACAGGTTGAAGTGATTAATCTGATGGGTACAATCGGTGAGACGAGATCACGTGAAACCGGCAATCACGTCAAACGTGTAGCTGCATATTCGCACTTGCTGGCGCTAAAGTACGGTTTGTCCGAAGATGAAGCGCAACTGCTCTCTTTTGCCAGTCCCATGCACGATATCGGTAAAGTAGGGATACCGGACAGCATACTGAACAAACCGGGGAAATTGACAAAAGATGAATTTGAAATCATGAAAACGCATGCCAGACTCGGTTATGAGATGCTTGCTTATTCGAAAAGACCGATCCTGAAAGCTGCCGCAATTATTGCACATGAACATCATGAAAAGTTTGACGGTTCAGGTTATCCGAGAGGTTTGAAAGAGGAGGAGATACACATTTACGGACGGATTACAGCTGTCGCGGATGTATTTGACGCACTGGGAAGTGAACGTGTGTATAAAAAAGCGTGGTCGTTAGAGAAAATTGTCGCGTTATTTGAAGCGGAGCGTGGAAAACACTTTGATCCTGTACTGGTAGATATGTTGCTTAACAACCTGGATGATTTCCTGGTGATTCGGGATCGTTACCAGGACGTGGTACATAACGATACCCTTACCGATTTACTGGCAGTACATTCCGCAGTGTGTGAATAATTAAACATCGTGCATTTCCGAATCGTCATAGGGATCGAGATGGATCATAACATGCCATTTACTATTTAGGTCGATCTGTTTGATTTTCTCTTCGAGTGCATCTGCAATACGGTGTGCCTGAAGCAGGATAATGTCCGGTGTCAGAACGATATGCATTTCAACAAATTTAAATTTACCGGCATATCTGGTTTTGAGAAAGTGAAAACCTTTGACGTCAGGATTGGTGTTGACGATGTGAATGATTTCATCGACTTCCTCTTTGGGTAAAGAGACATCCAGAAGTACACGCACCCCTTCACTGACCAGCTCATATGCCTCTTTAATAATATAAATACCGATTCCTGCACCGAAAAGAATATCGACCCAGTGCCAGTCGGTTAAGTAAATGATTGCCAGCGAGAGCAGTACGGCACCGTTGCTAAACAAGTCGGTTTTGTAGTGTAGCAGATCCGCTTTAATGACCATATTGTTAGTTTTTCTGGCGACATATGCTAAAAATGCGACCAGTCCGCCTACTATGGTTATAGATACCAGCATGACACCGACAGAGAGTGGGATATGGCTAATCGTCTCTTTATGAATAAATTTTTGTACAGATTCGTAGATAATAAAAAAACCTGATCCCATCACAATCAGCCCCTCGAACGTTGCGGCAAGTGCTTCTACTTTGCCGTACCCGAAAGGAAATTTGTCATCGGGACTTCTGTCCGCAAGTCTGATTGCCAGAAAGTTAAATACTGAAACAAACATATCCATGATCGAATCGACTGCAGATGCAAGCAGTGCAACTGATCCGCTCATGATACCTACGGTGAGTTTGATAATCGCCAGCAGTAGTGAAATGGCTGTGGCAACCAGTGGAGCACGTTTTTCCAGTTTAGTGCTTTTGTGAGAAATTTTTTGAACATGTATATCGTGTTCAGGATCGACCAGATTGACTGCCATGTGTGCTCCTTTGCTTTTATGTAATCTTACCGAAAAAAATTAAGAGTAAATGGGTTACATCAAAACTACACGAAAAAAAGATAAACTATCTTTTTTACAAACGAAAGGTTACATTATGAAAAGAAATGGCTTAATAGTATTGTTGCTGGTGATAACCGGTTTCATATTTATTTACGGGGGAGAGAATAAAATGCAGGAAAACAGAAAGTTTAAAAAATTGTCGCCGGAAGAGGCGAGGGTGATTGTTGACAAGGGAACGGAGATGCCTTATACCGGAAAATATGACAAGTTTTTTGAAAAAGGGATCTACAAATGTAAACGATGCGGTACATCGCTCTACAAGTCAGATGCAAAATTTAACTCCGGTTGCGGATGGCCGAGTTTCGATGATGAGATACCGGGTGCAGTGAAACG
>JALWRO010000002.1:0-1777 GCA_027080605.1 Campylobacterales bacterium | reverse complement strand
CTGCGGGGCGCATCTGGGACATGTTTTTGAAGGGGAACAGTTCACTGCGAAAAATACCAGACATTGTGTTAATTCTATTTCTCTGGAGTTTGAACCGGCTGTTCATGAAAACAGCAAAAAAGCCTATTTTGCGGGCGGTTGTTTCTGGGGAGTAGAGTACCATTTTGAAAAAGTACCGGGCGTCATCGATGCCAAAAGCGGCTATATGGGCGGGCATAAAGAGAACCCTTCCTATCAGGATGTTTGTTATACCGATACCGGACATCTGGAAGTGGTGGAAGTGACGTACGATCCTTCCAAAGTGGACTACGAAACCCTGGCAAAGCTCTTTTTTGAAATTCATGATCCCACACAGACAAACGGGCAGGGACCGGATATTGGTAAGCAGTATCTTTCAGCAATTTTTTACAATGATGAGGAAGAGAAAAAAACGGTTGAAAAGTTAATTGAGACGCTGAAAAAGAAGGGGTTGCATGTGGTTACAAAACTCTTACCGGTGAAAGAGCACCCTTTTTACGAAGCGGAAGAGTATCATCAGGATTATTACACAAGGCATCATAAAAAGCCCTATTGTCATACATATACCAAAAGATTTGATTAGCTCCAACTAAGGAAGTGTGGCTTTCGCAACACCTCTGTTTAGAGGGGCTAAAGCTACTATTTCTTAGTGAGAAGTTCTGAGTTGCAACAGCTTTTCTTTATATTTTTTGATTCGGGTCATCCAATCTTCTGCTTCATTCATAAGGGATGCAATTTTTGCTTTGAGTTCCTCTTCAATAGTTTCGGTTTTGGATTCTGCCTCTTTGAGCTCTTCTGTAAGCGCGGTGACTTTGTCAAGAAGTCTGTTCTTCTCTGCCTGAAACTCCTCTTTTTGTGCATAAATTCTGTCATGACGTGCTTGTGTCTGATCCAGTAAGGTACTCTCTTTTTCGATTTCGCTTTCGATGTGATGAATCTTTTTTTGCTGTTCGTCAATTTTTTGTGAGAGACTGGAAACGGTATCGAAGCCGATCTCTTCTTTGATCTGTTCACGGCGTTCAGTTTGCATTTTCAGCATGGATGCGACAGAACCGTACTCCTCTTCCAGTTTTTGTACTGCTTTTTGCAGAGCACTGACTGTTTCTCTGTGTGCGGCGATATTGTGTTCTGTCTCATGAATCTGTTGATCCAGTGCAGCGATTTCATTTTCTTCTTTTTGCATCGTTTCATGCAGTTTCAGTGCTTCCTCTTCAAGTGTAGCAACCTGTTCCTGATTGTGTCTGATATTGCCTTCAAGTTCGGCAATGGCGGATTGATGCTCTTCCTTGCTTGAGAAGATGGTATACAGGTACCCCGTAACAAGACCTGTCAGCAATACCAGCCCGAGACATACTTTAAATGCTACAAGTAAATCCAACATCTATACCTCCTTGCCGACGGCACCGGATTTGGCAAAAAACTTTTTCCTGAGTTTGTCGATCCATCGGTTGCTGTCATTTTTTTTGATTATATTGTCAATCTCTGTGGTTTTGGAATCCGGTGTACGAAAAACTTTCTGTATCAGTGGATTTTTGACTTTTGTCGGACGGTTGTCGGGAACCGCTTCATACTCTTTTACCGCATATTCGTAGTTGAGTGCCGTTATTTTAAGATCGGCGTTATCCCTGACAAGTGCTTCCAGTTGGTTTTTATATTTTGCTTCGATGGATTTGACTAACTGTGTTGTTTCAAAGAGTTTTTGTTTCAAATTGACTATGTCGTCGTTGAGTCTTTCTACTTCGAGACGGAGTGTTTTACG
>JALWRO010000001.1 GCA_027080605.1 Campylobacterales bacterium | reverse complement strand
GCCATATCTTATATTTAATTCCATATTTTCCGGTAATAATTTTCTGAATAAATCCTTTGGTCATCTTTTTCAGATTTTTCCCGCCCATAATCGGTTTGCTCTGTAAAATATTTTCCACCAGTGTATCGGGATATGCTCCGGTTAAAAAAGTCTGGTTGAAACCATGTTTCGTATTGCAAAGTGAACCAACGCAAATTTCGTCATCGTTCAGTGAAACAGTCATATCCAAAACCACTTTTCCCATCGAAAAAACCTGCAAATTGATCAAGTTATCATATAAATTCATAAAACCGGTATCGGAAAAAGCAAATTTTTTGGTTTTCATCGTGACTTTATAGGGATTGGACGTGATCAGTTCAGAACGCGGAAAACGCGGTTTTTTCTCTTTCTCCGTCACCTCTTCTTCTAAAATTTCACTCTCTTGTGTTGTATTCTGTTCTTCCGTCTTCTCCACTGTTTTTAGCGCAGATTTAACTTTTTTAGGCGCTTCTGTTTTTATTTCCTGCGCTTGCGGTTCCTGTGTCATTTCCGGAGTAGCTTTGATTGTTTTTTCAGACACTTTCCCGGGAACGATTTTAGCCGAACACCCTGCCAAAAAAAGCGCCATAACCACCGTGAATAATATACGCATTTCGTACTCCCCATGTAATGTGATATAACTCATACTAACATACAATTATTTACATAAAAGCAATTTTTAGATATTATCATCGACAATTTATAAAACTTACAGAGGGAATTGAATGGATTTAAAAACAGAAAAAATCGACAGTGCAAACGCAAGTGTAGAAGCAACTATCTCAAAAGAGGATATTGACCAGAAAGAGACCGCGCTTGCACGTGAAGCGGCAAAAGATATGCAAATCGCAGGTTTTAGAAAAGGTAAAGTACCTGCACACGTTGTCAAAGCCAGATACGGTGACAAACTGAAACAGGATGCGCAAAACGAAGCACTGAGAGAAATTTACGAAAAATCTCTTGAAGAACTGGGAATCGATCCGACAGCAATCATCGGTGAACCGAGTGTCAAAAAATTTGAAGAGACTGAAAACGGCGATGTCGAAGTGGAAATTTTGATTGCGACAAAACCGGAAATGAAAATCGAAGGCTACAAAGAGTTGATCCCCGATTTTGAAGTACCGGAAGTAACCGATGAAGAAGTACAGGAGCGCATTAATGAAATGCTCAAATCTTCCGCACCGATCGAAAAAGTGAAAGAAGACCGCCCGTTACAGGAAGGTGACTATGCACTGATCGACTTTGAAGGTTTCATCGACGGTGAGCCTTTTCAGGGAGGAAGTGCACAGGGATATACCCTGCAAATCGGAAGTGGAAGTTTCATTCCAGGATTTGAAGATCAGATGATCGGCATGAAAGTGGATGAGACAAAAGAGATCAAAGTAAACTTTCCCGAAGATTACCATGCAAAAGAGTTTGCAGGTAAAGAAGCAACCTTTAAAGTCACCCTTCATGAAATTCAAGAGAAGGTCATTCCTGCCGATATAGATGAAGAGACTTTGAAGAAGTTTCTGCCAAATGAAGAAGCACCTTCCAAAGAGCTTCTCGAAAAGAAAGTCAAAGAGCAAATCGAAGCGGAAAAACTCTCCAAAGTGTACCAGGAAGAGGTCAAACCGAAATTTGTTGAAGCACTCGTAGAGAAAGTAGAAATCGACCTTCCTCAAAATATTGTTGAGCAGGAAATCGACATGGCATTCAGAAATGCGCTGCCTTCCATGAGTGAAGAGGAGATCAAAACCTATACAACAGATGCAGAAGCGGCAAAAGAGAAACGTGAAGAGTACAGAAACGATGCAAACGACAGTGTCAAACTGACTTTTATCGTTGACGAGCTTGCCAAAGAAGAAGAGATTGCAGTAGATGATCAGGAAGTGATGCAAACACTCTATTTCGAGGCACTGCAAAGCGGTCAGGATCCACAGCAACTGATTAAACAGTACGAAGAGCAAGGATTGCTTCCGGCAGTAAAGATGGCAATCGTCGAAGACAAGCTTTTCACCAAACTTTTCAATGAGAAAAAAGAACAAAAATAAATTTAACCAATAGGATAAAATATGAGTTATGTACCGATAGTAGTCGAAAAAACCGGTCGTGGAGAGAGAAGTTACGACATCTTCTCCCGGCTTTTAAAAGATAGAATCATTATGTTAAGCGGCGAAGTCAACGATGCCGTCGCCTCTACTGTTGTTGCACAACTTCTCTTTCTGGAAGCGGAAGATCCCGATAAAAATATCTATCTGTACATCAACTCTCCGGGTGGTGTCATTACCAGCGGTATGAGCATGTACGATACCATGAACTATATCAAACCTGATGTCTGTACTATCTGCATCGGTCAGGCAGCTTCTATGGGGGCATTTCTGCTCTCTTCCGGAGCACCGGGTAAACGCTATGCCCTGCCGCACGCCAGAGTGATGATTCACCAGCCACTCGGCGGTGCACAGGGACAGGCGACAGATATTCAGATTCAGGCAAAAGAGATTCTGCGTATGAAAACCGAGCTGAACCAAATCCTTTCTGAGCAGACAGGACAACCCCTGGAAAAACTGGAAGCTGACACGGAAAGAGATTTTTTTATGAGCGCACAAGAAGCGAAAGAGTACGGACTGATCGACAAAGTATTGGAAAAAAGTTTTAAATAAGAGGTACTTTGAAATGTATTGCATAGATCAGGGTGGTGACGTTGTTGTCAAATCAAAAGGGCGAAAAGTATCTTTACAGCAGTCCAAAAATGAAAAATCTGTTAAGGACGATACAATGATCAGGCAAGTCAGCACTTTTTCCAAACAAGTTGTTGAAAAAATGTCTCAGGCGGGCATCCCCGCCACACCGGAAAACTTTGCTATATATTTCGATAAACTTCTTGAAGAAAAACCTCTTAAGCAGCGACAAACCATACAGAAAGTATTGGAAACAGAAACACTTGAAGAAAACATTTATGTTGCACACGTTGAAAATGATGTCAAAGAGAGTTTCAGACAGATCAAAATAATTCTTGAAGCTGTCTCCGGTATGTATACTAAAATCAATAAACTTAAAACATTGACAAAACACAAGATACAGGAGCTTTCCAACGGTTCCGGTCAAATTGCACTCGTTGCTTATGAAGAACAGCTGGAAGAGATTGTTCAATCTCTGGAACTGCAGCAAAAAACGATCAAAGACCACTATGGTACTATCGCGGAAAAGATTAAAACCTTTCACGCAAATTCCATATTTGATCCCAAATATGATGTATATAATAAAAACTTTCTTTTTAAAACAATTGAATCGGAGAAAAAAAATGTTTCTGCATTCGGTTATGAAAGTAGCCTGGTCGCTTTTAAAATCAAACAAAAAACGTTAGAGTCAATCAAATCGCAAAAAGACAAAGAGCTTGTGATTAAAAACATCGCGGCAATGATTTTAAAACGTTCCAGAAGAAGCGATATTGTCGCGCACCTTGGTAACAATATATTTGTCATTGTCCTCAGACATACTACACTTTCTCAGACGGAAAAAGTAATCGAAAGTATCGATTACCTGATCCAAAATACCAACTACATTGTCGATTCACAGCAGATTGAAATTGCACTCGAATACAGTCGCGGCAAAATTGCACCGCATCAGACAAAAGACCAAATTCTTTCCGCTTTGATCAGCCAACTCTCATAGGAATATCATGATCCGTGAAATAATCACTTATCCAAATAAAATTTTAAAACAGAAGTCCCGGGATGTCACACAATTTGACGCTACCCTGCACACCCTTCTGGATGATATGTACGAAACGATGATGGCAAAAAACGGTATCGGTCTGGCAGCTATTCAGATAGCAGAACCGCTCAATGCACTTATTATCAACCTTCCTGATGAAGAGGACAAACAACGCAAGGAAAATCTTGTAGAAGTGATCAATCCGAAAATTCTCGAAATGGACGGTACAACCGTTTATACAGAGGGGTGTCTCAGTGTACCGGAGTATTACGAAGATGTACAGCGCGCAGAACGTATTAAAGTCTCTTTTTGCGACAGACACGGCAATGAAAAAATTTATGAGTATGACGGATTGATGGCTATCGCATTTCAGCATGAGTGCGACCATCTCAAAGGAGAACTCTTCATAGAAAAACTCTCCTACCTGAAAAGAAAAAAATTCGAAAAAGAGTGGAAGAAGAAGTTAAAAGGCAAAAAGTAGCTTCATGAAGCAGATTTTATGCGCCACACTTGACGGCTTTGACGCAAAAGTGGTCGATGTCGAAGTCTCTTTTGTGCGGGCACTTCCCAGCTTTGCCATCGTGGGACTGGCTCAGGCTTCCATCCAGGAGTCCAAAGAGCGTATCAAATCGGCACTGAGTGCTATTGACTTCAAATTTCCTCCCCAAAAAGTCACTGTCAACCTCTCCCCCTCCGACCTGCGTAAAGAGGGAAGCCATTTTGACCTCCCCATCGCACTCCTGATCGCTTTGCAAAAAACCGAGACCGATTTTTCAGCCTTTATGGCATTTGGCGAACTGGGACTTGACGGCAGACTCAAAGATACCTCTACCCTCTTTGCCATCATCCTCTCTCTGGCAAAAGAGAACCTCATCAAAAAAGTGATCGTTCCTCATGAAAGCCTTGAGAAAATTGCCAAAATCCCCGAACTGGAGATATATCCTGTCAAAAACCTGGAAGAGGCTATCACTATTTTTACAACACCGCAGACAGCAACTTGTGTCAACTCTTCAGAGAAACTGAGCTATCCATGTATCACAGTAGACGGAAAGAACTACTATTTTACCGGGGAATTCCCCATCGACTTTCATGAAGTCAAAGGACAGGAAAATGCCAAGCGTGCATCACTCATCGCCGCGTGCGGTATGCACAATATCCTTTTTGAAGGAAGCCCGGGATGCGGCAAAAGTATGAGTGCCAAACGCATACCGTTTATACTCCCTCCCATGAGCCTCGATGAGATTTTGGAAAAAGCGAAACTCGATGCACTAGAAGGAAAAGAACCCGATTTCAGCCCGCAAAGAGAATTCCGAAGTCCACACCACACAGCTACAAAAGCGAGTATCTTCGGAGGCGGCAGCAGAAGCGCCAAAGTCGGTGAAGTTTCACTTGCCAACAACGGCGTACTCTTTTTTGACGAAATCCCCCATTTCCCCAAAACAGTGCTGGAGAGCCTGCGCGAACCGCTGGAAGACCATCAGTTGCTTATCTCCAGAGTCAACACCAAAATCCGTTATCAAACCAAGTTTCTTTTTATTGCGGCGATGAACCCCTGCCCCTGCGGCAATCTTCTAAGCAACAGCAAAGAGTGTCGCTGCACGGAACTGGAAATTTCCCGTTACAAAAAACGGCTCTCTTCGCCGCTGCTCGATCGTATCGATCTCTATGTTCAGATGGGAGAGATAGCGCCCGACGACAAACCTTCCGTCTCTTCCAGAGAGATGTTTGAAACCGTCAAAAAAGTGTTTATCCTGCAAAAAGAGCGTGGTCAGACGGAATTTAACGGTAAACTGAGTGATCGGGAAATTCAAGAATACTGCACTACCGATCATGAGAGCCGGAAACTTTTAGAGAGTGCAATACCCCGCTTTGATCTTTCACAACGGGCAATCAATAAAACTTTGAAAGTCGCCCGAACCATCGCAGATATCGAAGAGAGTGAAGATATCCGAAAAAGCCATATGCTTGAAGCGCTGCAATATCGCTTTCGCTGAGACTACACCAGCAACACCAGACTCACCATCGCCATAAAAATATAGACCGCAACCGGAATTTTATAGAGTGCCCTTACGACATTTTTGGTAAATATTTTAGCCAGTCTGGAGGTTTTCACCACCGGTTTAATACTCTTCAAAAATCCTTTCTCTCCCATTTTCGCCAGTCGTTTGATTCCCGGTTCTCCGTATGTCGCCGCTTTTAAAAATGTCTTTTTGCTGCTTTTGTCTTTGAGCAGACGGTAATAGATCGGAGCATCATCTCCGAGTATTTTAAAAAGTACTCCACTCTCTTTACCGAATGTTTTGGCAAAGCCGATCGAGTTGCGAAACACTTTCATGTTCGGTGATTTGTTCAGAAGTTTCATCGTTGTATTGAAACCGCTGGTTTTCGTCACGGTATAGATATCTTCCAAAAACTCTTTGACTGGTTTGATATTGTGATTGTTTTTCACCTGCTTCGCCGAACGGACAATAAACTTCTCCATCCAAAGCGGCATTTTCCTGCTTTTTCGTATCAGTTTCAGTGCGCTGACTCCCCCTTTGACACCTGCTGTACTTCCGGCACTGAAGAGTGTGGCACCTGTAACCACAACACCGATTGTTGACAGTGCCACCAACACTTTGTCAACACTCTCACCTTTGAGATAGTGATACCCTTCTATCGACAAATCACGCAGGTCTCCAAACAGAAAAAAGTCACTTATACCGGCTGACAACTGTCCGATCGTCTCGTCACTTTTCCCTTTCAAGACACCTTCCATCGCCTTTTCACTCTGATATGCCATAGAGTTTCGTTTCTGCTCCAGTGCTTCATAAAGCTCCTGCGCTTTGGGATTCTCTTTGACATAGTCATACTTCATGAAAAACCCCAGATACTCTGATGCTTCGGCATATTTATCTTCGTCGATCAAACGCAGCGTCTCCGGCAAAGGGTCGATCCTCTGCAACGCTTCAAAACGCTGTTTCTGATGCAATTCATAATGCTCATAAATCATGAAGAGTGAAAACAACAGTACAAAAAATGCAACTATTTTCAATAAAAGTCTCATAACACCATTATACCATACTCTGTGACCCACCTGTAAGAGAAGCTATGTTAAAGTAATCTTATGAAATGCGTATACAAAGATGTCTCTTCCCTTGACCAAAAATGCTACAAAAACTACCTGCTCAGTGAAGATTTACTGATGGAACATGCTGCGATGGGACTCAAAAACGCACTACCACCTAATGCAAAAACTGTTCTGATCGTCTCCGGTCCCGGAAACAACGGTGCAGACGGCATCGCCCTCGCGCGTATGATTCAAGCGGAGTATGAACGTGTCATCCTGATGCTTCCCTTCGGCGCAAAATCCCAGATGGCACAGCTCCAGTTCAAGCGGGCACAAAGCGTCGGTGTAGAAGTGACTGAAAAACCGGTCGAAACAGATGTGGTTATCGATGCACTCTTCGGTTCGGGACTCAGCAAACCGTTGAATGAAACAGCGATCTCGCTGATCGATGCGCTCAACAGCTTTGAAAGCTACAAAATCGCCTGTGATATTCCCACAGGCATCGACCTGAACGGAAATATCCGTGATAACACCTTTGTCGCAGATATCACCGTGACCATGGGTGCGCGTAAAAATGCACTCTATTCGGATATTGCCAAAGATTATGTCGGCGAGATTGTCTGCGCAGATCTTGGCGTCAGCCATCTGCTCTATGAAGATAAGACCAATACCTTTTTACTGGAGATCGAAGACCTGAAACTTCCGCTCAGACAAAGCAAAAACTGCCACAAGGGCAACTTCGGACATCTCAATGTCATCGCAGGGAAAAAAGCGGGTGCGGGTATTATCGCTGCGGAAGCGGCGTATGCTTTCGGTGCCGGGCTGGTCACCGTCGTGGAAAATGAACCCTACACCGTCCCGTATGAACTCATGAGCTCCACTACCCTGACCGACCATGCCACTGCCATCTGTATCGGAATGGGGCTGGGAAACCAGTTTGACAACCGTTATCTGGCAAAATTTCTGATCAATCATGAACTGCCTATACTCATCGACGCCGATCTCTTTTACCATGATATTCTCAAAGAGGTACTGCAGAGCAAAAAGAACCTTGTACTGACACCACACCCAAAAGAGTTCTCTTCCCTGCTGAAAATCACCGGTTTCGGGGATGTAACTGTTGGTGAAATACAGGCTGACCGTTTCGGTTGGGCGGAGCGTTTCAGCGCCAGATACCCCGAACTGGTGCTGGTTCTCAAAGGCGCCAATACACTCATCGCCCATCAGCAAAAAATCTACATTCAGCCTTTCGGAAGCAATGTCCTCAGCAAAGGCGGCAGCGGCGATGTACTCGGCGGTTTAATCGCGTCTCTCCTGGCACAGGGATATACACTGCTCGATGCAGCTGTCAGCGGTTCCATCGCCCATGCGCTGAGTGCTGCCAATTTTGCAAAAAACAACTACGCCCTTCGACCGTTCGATCTAATCGAAGGAGTCAAAAAACTTTGAAAAGAATCGTCATTCTCTTTAGCGGCAGAGGGAGTAATCTGGAGAACCTGATCCGAAAACTGCATCCTCACAAAATCGAAGTCGTTGCGGCAATCACAAACAAACCGCAAGCCGAGGGTATCGAAAAAGCCAAAAATCTCGGTGTAGAAACGATTGTCGCAGACCATACCCGTTTTCCCGATCGGGAAACATATGACAAACACCTCGTCTCTGTCATACAAGATCTGAAAGTCGACCTTGCTGTGCTTGCCGGTTTCATGAGAATCCTTACACCCGTTTTTACCGAACAAATCAAAGCAATCAATATCCACCCTTCCCTGCTCCCGCTTTTCAAAGGCGCCAATGCACTTGAGCGCAGCTTTGCTTCTGACATGAAAGTCGCCGGGGTCACAGTTCATGAAGTGGTTACCGAAGTAGACGGCGGAAAAATTATCAAACAGAAATGTTTTGAAAAAGAGCATCTCGATTTTGCCGCATTTGAAGCAAAAATTCACGCCTGCGAACATGAAATATACCCCGAAGCGCTCCTGGAGTACCTCTCCTGATTGTCAATTATTCACATTTGCGATATAATATCATCTTACATTTTTGTAAGAAAACAAACACCATATCCATATAGGGGAAAATATGAAAGATACACTAAAAATAGGGAAATACGAATTTGAAAGCCGCCTGATCGTCGGCAGCGGAAAATATCCTGACTTTAAAACCACACGAGACGCCACACTTGCCAGTGGTTCCAATATGATCACCGTTGCCGTACGCAGGGTCAATATTACCAATCCGAACGAAGAGAATCTGATGGATTACTTCAAAGACACCAACGTGCAGATTTTGCCAAACTCCGCAGGCTGTACTACGGCTGAAGAGGCGATCACACTTTTTCGTATGGTACGGGAAGCAACCGGTATCGATATTATCAAAATGGAAGTCATCGGCGATACTGCCAAAACACTTTACCCCGATGTCATCGACACACTCAAAGCCACGGAAGTACTTGCCAAAGAGGGATTTACCGTCATGGCATACACCAACGACGATCCGATTATGGCAAAACGGCTTGAAAATGCCGGTGCAGCAGCAGTCATGCCTCTTGCAGCGCCTATCGGAAGCGGTCTGGGGATTCAAAACAGATACAACGTACTCTTCGTCAAAGAAGCGGTCAATGTACCGGTCATCGTCGATGCCGGAATCGGCTGTGCCAGTGACGCTGCAATCGCGATGGAGATCGGTGTGGACGGTATTTTGACCAATACCGCAATCGCACAGGCAAAAGATCCTGTTTTGATGGCGGAAGCGATGAAGCTTGCAGTCAAATCAGGACGCATGAGTTATCTTGCCGGAAGAATCGCCAAAAAACCTTTCGCCACTGCAAGCTCTCCGACCGAGGGGTTAATAGAATTTTCACAGGAGAAGTAAAAAAATAACGTTTTTGACACAATCTGCAAAAATTGTGTCAAAAACTATTGACAATTTAGAAAAGTTAGGGTAAAATCTCACCCTCAAAAGCACAAATTTTGAAAATCGGAGTGTAGCGCAGCCTGGTTAGCGCACCTGGTTTGGGACCAGGGGGTCGAAGGTTCGAATCCTTT